>CANGNA010000009.1 GCA_947455215.1 Chitinophagaceae bacterium | reverse complement strand
TTGCGTTCTATAGGCTGGTAACAGTCGGTATTACCCGATAGCGAGATGGGCGCAGGCACCCAATTCTTGTTATCAAAGAACTTACGCAACAGGGCCGGCGCGTTGCGCTTTACCACTATCCGGCTCTCAAAATCCAGCCCCGCGCTATAACCCCAATACTCGTGCGAATTACGCGCATAGCAATAGATACAACCATGCTCACAGCCCTGGTATGGGTTGGCCGAATACATCATCCCCACATCGGGGCTGGTCACCTTATTCACCAGCGTTTTACTGTCATCGTAAATATATTGCGTTTGTCGCGGTTCGTGCTCCCACTCATCTATACCTTCTACATGCTCTTGCACATACTGCCCCTTCAAAAATCTGTTTTTAGGGTTATACTGCGCGCCCCTTCCCTTCTCAAACCTGTCGTTCGCTTCCTGGTTTATCATGGTAATTCTCCTCGTTTAAAAAAATATTATACCTACAGCTGTATTGCTCTTTAGCCTCTATGCACCGCTATCAATAAAAATCCTCGTCCTCTTCAAGCATGTGCTTATTCACTACTTCCCCGTCGTTACCTACAAGGTCCTTTACCGATCCGAACCCTATAGCATCCTTCAGCACATTGCGCACCAGCAATTCAGAGCCTTTCCTGATGATATTCTTCTTGTCATACTTATCCTTCATCTCGTAGATCACCTTCCGTATCTTATCCTGCCGCATCTGGTTGTCAAACAAGCCATACTGTATCAATTCCTGCTTCACAAAGCTCATTATGGTCACCGTCATCTTCTGCACCTTATCATTCAGCAGGCTTATGTTCCTTGGCTCTTCGTATTCCTGCATTTTATCCATAATATACCTGCGTATACGCATGCCATCCTGCTCCGGATCACTCAATTTGATCTTTGTATCCCATTCTCCGCCGTTGAAATATCTTAAGTGCAGGCACACCTCTTTGCAGAACACCTGGTTCTTTACCATGCGCTGCTCCAGCCGCATACAAAGAGCTATCAGCATAGAATCCATGGCTTGTTTGTCCTCTCTTATCTGCCGCCCCAGCGAACGCCCGGCACTCATGGTTTTAAATGGATTCGTATACACGTCCACCTCCATAAAATTGAGCCGCTTGTGCCAGTAGTTACCCACTATACCTCCAAACGCCTTACGCAGCAGCGCCTCCGATGCGTGTCGCATCTCCAGCGGGTTCCGGATGCCTATCATCTGCAGGCGGCGCTCGTTGTTCTTAGCGATCCCTGGCAGGTCCGTCAGCTGCATTTTGGCCAGGTGGCCATCTATATTCTCAGGTGTTATCTCTATCAGTCCGTCAGGCTTCTGTATCTCGGTGGCCAGCTTGGCCAGGAAAGAATTGGGCGCTATACCTATAGAACAGGTCAGGTAATCGTATTTATCCTTTATGTCTTGCTTTATCTGCCGGGCTATCGCAGTAAAATCATTATAAACCAGGCGGTACGATGTAAAATTCATCGAAGCCTCGTCAATACTCTTGGCTATTACGTCATCGCAATATTTGCGCAAAATGAGCATGATGTCTACATGTATCTGCCGGTACCAGGCCGGGTGGGTGGTTATGGTCAGCATTTCGGGGCACAAGGCCAGGCACTCCTGTAAGCGCATACCCGTCTTCACACCCTTTCTTTTAGCTTCTATGGAGGCGGCAATAACAGCGGCATTCGGACTATCGTAGGTAAGCACACCCAGGGGCTTGCCCCTTAAATGAGGATGGCGTTGCTGTTCGCAGCTGGCAAAATAGCTATTCATGTCAATGTACATGACAATGGAATTAGTTTTAGCCGATATAAAATTGCCCCTGACAGGCTTCTTTTTAGGTTCTGCCGCCTTCATAGTGCTAAATTACGACATTTTTGACAAGAATAATGGAATTTATTTTGTCAAACAATATAACATTCCAACTTAACCGTCATTTGGGCGGCGTTGAGCCGTATAAATACCTACAGGCCCGCTCAATAGATAGGCTGCCTCGCAGGCAATGGCATAATAGATGAAATTGCCAAAACCAAACAGCTCTACGCCCATCAGTATACACCCTATTGGTGTATTAGTAGCCCCTGCAAACACGGCAATAAACCCAATAGCAGCACAAACATCTACCGGAGCACCCATCAATACCGCCAGGCTGTGCCCCAACCATGCACCTATAAAGAATAAAGGTGTTACCTCGCCGCCTTTGAAGCCAAAACTCAGGGTAACCACTGTAAACGCAAACTTCCACATCCACGCACCGGCCAATAGATCACCTCCATTAAAAGCATTGACAATGGATATTCCTTTGCCATCAGCGGTAGTCACACCTAGACCAAGATAATCTGTACTACCAGAGACATAAACCATAGCGATGACCAAAGCAGCCCCAACAACAGGTATTACCCACGATGGCTTGATAAACCTATTGGCAGCATTTTTCAAACCATGAGACGACCACGAAAATACTCTTGCAACAAGCCCCGCCGCAGCGCCAATAATGGCCGCCTTGCACATAAGTAGCCAGTCTGGCAGCACCTCTGTGGTAGCACTAACTGTATAGTGTACATGGCCGATACCCCACAAGGCGCACACCTTATCGCCCAGGTAAGCGGCTATAAGGCAGGGGACCAGATTCCTGAAATCAGCCTTACCAACCACCAATACCTCCATGGCAAATACAGCGCCGGCCAGCGGAGTGCCGAATACAGCCCCAAAACCTGCAGCAATACCCATCATCAGTAAGAGACGCGTAACCTTATTGTCAAGCCCGAACTTACGGGCAATGCCTCCGGCAACAGATCCGCCTATCTGCACCGCTGTGCCTTCCCGACCCGCCGACCCGCCAAATAAATGCGTAATAATGGTGGTGAGTAATATCAGCGGGGCCATGCGTAATGGCACACCGCCACCGGGCTCGTGTATCTCATCTATGACCAGGTTATTGCCCCGCTCAGCGCTCTTGCCCCATAACTTGTAAAGAAAATGAATGACCACACCCGCAGCGGGCAACAGGAAAAGCAGCCAGCCACTATACCAGCGTATCTGCGTCACCGCATCAAGTAGCCATAGAAACAGTGCAACCAGCGTACCTGTGATGCCCGCCAGCAATAAAATAAGCACCAGCCAAAGTGCCAGCCTTTGCATTAATGTTCTTGCTCCCGAATTTGCTTGTTGTAGTTTCATGCCCGCACAAGTATTTATTTTGCTGCAAAAACAGCAATTATGCAGGCGCCATCAGAACCCATGTAAGGGGACGGTTTGATAAAACAGGCAGGACACCATTGCCTTCTGCACAAAGATAGCTGGTTTATCTCATCTTTGCATGGCATTAATCAGCTATCTCATGAACTGGATCATACTTATTATAGCCGGACTTTTTGAAACAGGCTTTGCTTCCTGCCTTGGCAAAATGAAAGAGACCACAGGAACCTCAGCGACACTCTGGGGAATAGGCTTCTTTGCCTGCCTGGCCACCAGCATGCTATTACTGTACAAAGCCACGCAAACACTCCCCATTGGCACTGCATATGCAGTATGGACCGGCATAGGCGCCATCGGTACTGTTATAGTCGGCATAGCCGTATTTAAAGAACCGGCCACGTTCTGGCGTATATTCTTTCTGTTCACGCTTATTGGTTCTATTGCCGGCCTTAAAGCTGTATCGGCGCATTAATGCGTTACCATCTGTACACTGTGCTTACTATTGGTAGATACATTCTCAACCGACCATTCAATGCGTTGCACCAGCTCGTGCTGCCTTACGGCACAATCGTGCTTGATGCATATCGGACAGGATAATGGCAGGCAGCCATCGGTATGTACAAACATTTCCACGTGTTCGCCAAAGTTCTCCCGGGTCATATCCTCCAGCGCCTTTACCTCGCTGTGCCCTTCATTAATATTGAAATACCAGGGAATGGTGGCATGACAGTCCAGGTGTAAGATGCTGCCGTATTTAATGATGCGCAGGTTGTGTATGTCCATCCAGTTCTCGCGCCTGTGCTCGTCAAGAAAATGTACCACATTTTTTAGCAGCTCTTCATCAGCTTCATCCATGATGCCCGCTATAGAACTGCGCAGCACCTTGTACCCCGAAATGAATATCACCACCGCAAATACAAGACTGATGATACTATCTATCCAGGCCAGCTTCGTGAAGTACATGATCACAAGTCCTGCAACTATGCCCACCGTGCCATAAGTATCAGACTGCATATGCTTACCGGTGGCCACCAACGTCAGCACATTGTTTTGTTTACCCTTCCTTATCGCATAATACCCTGCGATATAATTGACAACAGCGGTGGCCGCCACCAGGCAGATACCGTAATCCAGTTGATGAAAAGTATGCGGCCGGTACAGTAAATTATCTATCGCTTCGTAAACGATCACCACGCACGATATCACCATAAGAATACCTTCCACAGCAGCAGAAACAAACTCGGCTTTACCATGTCCGTATGGATGATTCTCATCGCGGGGCTGGGCCGATAAATAAAGGCTGTATAAACTGATGAAACCGGCAACTACATTGATGGTATACTCAAGTGTGTCGGTAAGGATAGCCACAGAGTGAGTGAACACCCAGGCCACTATTTTTACAAAAAACAGCAATGTGGTAACAACGGCAAGCTTCTTTTGGAAACTTAAATTCTCTCCTGCTAAACTCATCAGTAATATGCTATTCAATAACTATTCCATCCACTAAGCATTTTCTGCCCCCATGGCACTTTGCTTCATCCTGTGCGTGGTCTCTTTGCCAAGGTATTGCTCTATTCCGCGCTCTATAAGATATATAAGCGGAGTAAGCACTACCGCCATCACAAATTTGTAAGAGTAGTTGACCAGGCAAATGGATATTACGCGCTGGTAACTCCACCCCTTGCCTATTTTAAAGGCTATGAACAATACCACAAAACTATCTACCAGTTGCGATACAACAGTAGAGCCCGTGGCCCGCAACCATACCTTCTTTTCACCCGTTACTTTCTTTATTTTATGAAAGATGTACACATCCACCAGTTGGCTCACCAAAAAGGCAACCAGGCTACCCACTATGATCCACATACCCTGGCCGAACACCCCTGTAAAGGCAGCCTGCATATCGGGTATACCCTCTGCCTTCTGGCTACCCTGCCAAAAGCCTTTATCTGCCGGCACATGGATGGCCAGGTAAAACATAAGGAAGGCATAGCAGATAAGCGCCACAGCTGTATAAGATATACGACGGACTGCCTTGGGACCAAAATACTCATTTACAATATCCGTCATAATGAACTCTAACGGCCACAGCAGTACCCCGGCTGTCAGAGTATAGGTAAGCCCTTGCTCGCCCAGCAGTGTAAATGGTTGGGGCTCCATACCAAACACCCGTTCCAGCGAAAACAGCTTACCACCGATGCACTCTGCTATCAACGCGTTGGCCACAAAAAAAGAGCAAAGTGTTATGAACAACTTTGTAGGCTTGTCAGCAAGTATTTTGTGTATCATTGGTCTCCCGGTGGCAAATTCGGATAAAGGTACAAACACGCAACCACCCATGCTTTATTTCCGTAAAAAATTTACATCTTTGCACATTATCAAATAATTGGCAATGAGCGTAACAAAACGGGCAGTACCTATTGTTGGCGGCATCTTATCTGGTGTTACCATTGTCTTTACTACCGATTCCATTAGCGGTGCCTTATACCCCATCCCTCCGGATATCGACCCCGACAATAAAGAACAGGTAATAGAATACCTTGAAAAAATGCCTGCTTCTGCCTTTGTATTGATGCTTGCCGGCTACGTAGCAGCTTCATTTATTGCGGGTATTGTAGCCACCGCCCTGGCTAAGCGCTACTCTCGGATCGACTCTCCCACGCCTGTAAGGCCGGCATTCACTGCGGGTCTTCTCTTAACAGTGGCCAACATCGTAAACGCAATTGGGTTCCCGCATCCTTTCTGGTTTATCGTATGCAACACAATATTACACGTCCCTGCTGCGTTGATAGGCTATTACCTCGCCCGTAGAAAACCCGTTGGAGATATCTATTAACTCTTAACGAATTCATAAAATAATAACATAACCCATAAACAAGCAGCCCCGATCGTTTAAGGTTGAACAAAATATAGTTACTTTTATACCTGATTTTGTGGCTATGCGCAGATTGCTGTTTCTTCTTTTCACCGTACTAAGCGTACTCCCCGCTTCCGCCCAGCAAAACCTGGACACGTTCAGGCTGTTCTTCGACCTCAATGTGCCTACCCTCAACAAAAATGCAGAAAAAAAGATAGACCTCCTGATCATCAACGATAAGATCATATCAGGCAGCACGGTAATGGTAGTGGGTTATACAGACTTCCTGGGCTCGGAGCAATACAATAAGAATCTCTCTATGCAGCGGGCCAAAAATGTTAAAGACTATTTGATAAAGGCCGGTATAAACCCCGCAGATATAAAAGTTTGTCTTGGACGGGGAGAAATAAAAAGTAAAGACACTACAGACAGGGAAGGCAATCCCATAGACCGAAAGGTAGACATTGTGGTCAACAATAAGACCATACGCTCTGAGCAGGCGCGGCACTTTAGTACAACCGGCACAAAGTCGTCCAAAAACGGCAATAGTGCTACCTCGGGTACGCCCGGCAGCGGAACGACGACTGCCTCTAATACACCCGGCGCCGGTCGTAATAACATTGATATTAAAGACATTACATCGTTGAAGGAAGGTCAGACCCTGCTGCTGAAAAATGTATATTTCCCTCCGGGTAGCCACGTCATCAAAACAGAATCGTTCGAAACCCTGGAAAAACTGTACGAAACACTGAAAAACAACCCTAATCTTAAAATAAGCGTAGAAGGCCATGTTTGCTGCATCCATGGCGATATCCCCGATGCACTGGACATTGACACTAATGAACCTATACTGTCTGTAAACAGGGCGAAAGCTATTGTTATCTACCTGGTCAAAAGAGGCATCTCGGAAGACAGGCTTCAGTTTGCAGGCTTTGGCAAACAACACCCTATAGTGCAGTTTGAGCGATCAGAAGAAGATGCGGAAAAGAACAGGCGGGTGGAGATCAGGATAGTAAGCAATCAATAAAAAACACACTTAAAAAATAGAAAATATTAAAGCCGACCAGCATTGCAGCGGGTCGGCTTTTTCTATAATTAACTAATATTCAATATTTACTATACCGCCAGTTTCTTGCTGGTCATTTTGTACAGCCTGAAAACGCCAAACAGCACACCTGCGGCGATCAAAAACACAGTACCCCCGTCTAAAGGCACGTCCACCACATTCACACCTCCCGTATCTTGCCCTGTGTTATTGTCAAAACCAAGCTGTGCAAAGGTGATACACGGCAAAAGAGAGAAAACAACAACGAATAAAATGGGTATAAGCAATTTTGATTTCATAAGGTTTTGCTTCATTTTTTTCATTTGGTACAACAAATTTAGCAATTGTTTCCGTAAAAACAACATGTTAACAATTAAATCACAAAATCCGATCCACACACTTTGGGTATATCTACTTCAAAATTAATCAAAAAAAACCACAACAACTATAAGCCGGATCCTGTTCCCGGGGTAAACCCGGAATGGTCGTCATTTATCTGGGATGAAATTCGCATTTCACCTCTATCTGCCAACCCACAAGCATCGGGCGAGTAGCCCTCAGGCGCCTGCTTATTTGGCATTTCAGTACGCAAGGTTTGCCCATCTGCCGCATCACTGCGGCCTATCGTAGTCTCTTACACTACGTTTTCACCCTTACCTTACGGCGGTTATTTTCTGTGGCACTGTCTGTCACCCTTTTTACAGGATGCCTACCCGTTAGGTAGTGCGCTACTCTGTACTGTCCGGACTTTCCTCCCCGCAAATACATGCAAGGCGACAACCCGTCGCTGTAGTGGCACAAAGATAAATAATATATTTTGTAAACCAATACCCATGCAATAAAATATATTCCATTTCGAAAAAAAATCACATATTATTTTTAATCGCCCGACCATTAACTTTGCCTCAGATCCTGTCCTGAACCGGTAAAACAATGAATACGATAAACATCCTGGCTATTGAGTCTTCGTGCGACGAGACAAGTGCGGCCATCATACAACAAGGAAAGGTTTTAAGCAATCATATAGCTACCCAAAAAGTACACGAACGCTATGGCGGAGTGGTACCGGAAATGGCCTCCCGCGCCCACATGCAAAATATTATCCCTGTGGTAGACCTGGCAATAAAAGACGCCAACATTGCCGTGGAAGATATTACTGCCGTAGCCTTTACGCAGGCACCCGGCCTTATAGGCTCACTGCTCGTAGGCAGTTGTTTTGCTAAGTCTTTTGCTCAGGCACGTAACCTGCCGCTCATAGCCGTACACCACATGCAGGCACATGTGCTAGCGCATTTTATTGATGCTCAGCCACCTTTCCCGTTCCTATGCCTTACTGTGTCTGGCGGTCATACGCAGATAGTACTCTGCAAAGACTACCTGGATATGGAAATACTGGGCGAAACTATTGATGATGCTGCAGGCGAAGCCTTTGATAAAGTTGCCAAAATGCTGGGCCTGCCCTACCCCGGTGGCCCTTTAGTAGATAAATATGCGCAGCAGGGCGATCCGCTGAAATTCAAGTTCTCTATGAGCGAAATGAAAGAGCTGGATTTCAGCTTCAGCGGGGTAAAAACATCTATACTGTACTTCCTGCAGCGCGAAAAAAAGAACGACCCCGATTTTGTAGAAAAGAACCTGGTAGACATATGTGCATCAGCACAGTATACGATCATCAGCATGCTGATGGCCAAGCTGAAAAAAGCGGCTAAACTGCACAGTATCAATCATGTAGGCATTGCCGGTGGCGTATCGGCCAATAGCGGACTCAGAACGGCATTGAAAGAGGCCGGCGAAAAATATGGCTGGACCACCTACATACCCAAGTTTGAATACTGCACCGACAATGCCGCTATGATCGGTATTACCGGCTATCACAAGTACTTAAAAGGACAATTCACAGACTTGTCTGTAAGTCCTACAGCCCGCGCAAAATGGGACTAAGCAATTCTTACTTCCGGTTCAAGCAATTTATTGTTAACCAAGGCGAATGTGCCATGAAGGTGACCACCGATGCCTGCATACAAGGCGCGTGGACACCAGCATTAGATGGCACGGAACGTATACTGGATGTAGGCACCGGCACCGGCCTGCTGGCACTAATGCTGGCACAAAAGGCCACAGATGCATTGATAGACGCAGCAGAACTGGATAACAAGGCCGCAGCACAGGCCATGCAGAATTTTAGCGACTCGCCATGGAACGAGCAGCTTACCGTGATCAGTTGTGATATAAAAGAGTATCACGCTCCCTACAAGTACGATCTCGTCATCAGCAATCCGCCATTTTTCAGTAACAGCCTGCAAGGTCCCGCTGCCAACCGCAACATGGCCCGCCATACTGACACACTAAGCTATAACGACCTGCTTGACGCTATAGACAGGAACCTTGCACCAAACGGACTGGCATCGATACTATTGCCGCGCCCGGAATCGTTATTGTTTGAAAACTTGATTGAAGAAAAAGGCTGGCACATACATAACTGCCTGCAAATAAAAGACAACGATAATGCGGCTATAAAACGTGTGGTCTTGTTAACGGGCAGGATCGCCCCCGATGTAAGGGCCGCAGAAACACTGGTCATCAAACAGCACGATGGCAGCTATACCGACAAGTTTAAGCAGCTGCTGAGCCCTTACTATCTGCAACTGTAGGCTTTTTACGCCGCTCTGAAATAAAGAATATACTGATGAGCATCCAGCCCGCCCAGAACAGGTAAGCACCTACATGAAATACATCGCGCAGCAGGCGGTGGGTAAAATCGTCGGAGAAATCGCTGTAGGTAAAGTACAACCCATAAACAGCAGCAAAGAACAATAGCACATGCACCACCTTGCCCAGTGCGAAAGGCAGGCTTTTCTGCAACAGCCACTGTATAAAAAACAGGAACAGCAATGCAGCATACACCACCGCACCACCCTGCCACCATACCTTCAGGAATTTATACTCCTTATGCACCAGGTTGATGCCCACCCTGCCTATCCACGACATATTGGACATCAGGAACCCCGACACAGCCGAAAGCCCCGCCAGCAACAACAAGAAAAGAATAGTACGTTTCATATGAGAGCGGATATAAAATACATATTCCCGGTTGTTGGCCGGGAATATGCAGACTATTAAAATTACTTATTGCATTGATTTTGCGTCGTTGAGGAACTGCGCCAGGCCTATATCAGTAAGCGGGTGCTTCAGCAGGCCCATGATAGATGGCAGCGGACAAGTACACACATCAGCACCGGCTTCAGCACAACGTACTATATGCAGCGGGTTGCGGATAGATGCGGCCAGCACTTCCGTCATAAAGCCCTGTGCATTATACAGGCCTACGATCTGTTCTATCAGTTGCACACCATCCCAGCTGCTATCGTCTATACGGCCAATGAACGGAGACACGTAAGTAGCACCGGCCTTTGCCGCCAGCAAAGCCTGGCCTGCAGAGAACACCAATGTACAGTTGGTCTGTATATCGTTGTCGGTGAACCACTTGATAGCTTTGATACCATCCTTTATCATAGGCACCTTCACCACTATGTTCTTGTGGATCTTTACCAGTTCCTTACCTTCGGCTATTATCTCGTCGTAAGTAGTACCCAGCACCTCAGCGCTCACAGGGCCATCAACCATCTCGCAAATGGTCTTATAATGCTGCATCACAGCTTCCTTACCCTTGATACCTTCTTTGGCCATCAGCGAAGGATTGGTAGTTACCCCATCAAGGATACCCAGTTCGTTAGCTTCCCTTATCTGGTCCAGGTTAGCTGTATCTATAAAAAATTTCATGTAAATGATCGTTTGCCCGCAAAGGTAGAAAAAAACAAACGCTCTTAATAATTGGTATAGTTAAAAGAACGACAAGAATACCTGAACGCTGAAATGCCGAACCGGTGCACATGTATCATCATGAACCAGTTAAAAAATTTTGCAACGCCTCTATCACTTCTTCAGGCTCCTCTTCCTGCGGAAAATGGCCACAGCCGGGCAGTTTTGTCACACGCGCATTAGTGAACCCGGAGACGAACTTGTCCAGGTATTTAGGGCGCACTGTCTTATCCTTCATGCCCCACACAAATAAGATCGGCTTATCAGAGATAATTTCAATTTTCCGCCATAGCGATTCAAACCACTGCTGATCGGTAAGTAAACTTTGCGCAAACGCCAACGGCCCCTTGCGGCTCCGTATATTCCTGAACGGCCCCGTATATTGCCCTGTTAAACGCTTATGCAACTTATGATCTCCAAAAGAGGCTGGCAAAATAAAACAGGCCGAAAAATTCAGGTATTTATATAAAAAAGGCAAAAGCGGACTCTTTAATATCCTTTTCAGCTTGCGGTATTCGGCATCCCCTTCACTGCTCCACAGCCAACTATTCAACACCACTATACGCATCACGCTATCGGGATGGCTGATCGCGAAATTCAACCCGATAGGACCACCAAAATCATGAACTATCAGCGTTATGTTATCCAGCTGCATCTGCTCTATAAAGCGTCGTAGTGTTTCGCTGTGATTTATAGTAGAGTAATCATAGCCATCAGGCTTGTCCGACAAACCAAAACCAATATGATCTATAGCAATACACCTATACGATCCCGAAAAATGGCGGATCAGATGCCGCCAGTCAAAACTCCACGATGGCGTACCATGAACAAATAAAAGTACCTCACCCCGACCCTCATCAACATAATGTAGTTTATTCCCTCCAACTTGAAAATAACGATGAGCAAACGAATATTCGGATGTATCTAACCATTTAAGCATAATTTTTTTTGCAAAAATGCGTGACCTACCGCCAACAAATTTTGGTATAGACCAACATTATTAACAGTAAACCTGGTACATTGGCTGCTTCTGCTAACAGGCTTACCGTATCCCAATGTCCTCGCCGATTGTCTCAGTACCCGGCCCCTGTTCACAAGGGGGACTCGGTAATCATCCCACCACTAATACAAAACATGGACCTTGCCAGCCTTTCCCGAGCGCATTAGGGGCAGCAACTTCGCATCTGAATATATTCACCAACACCACCGCCACAGAACCACACAAAAACTAATAAAACAATAACTTTCATAAGTCAACCAAACCACCAGTTGTGGCACACTTCCAAAGTGTGCCACAACTATCAACAACCAACCAGCCCCCCAACTACATGAGCACTCCCCTCTTGCCAAAGAGGGGATGATATTCGACCAAGCGTAGCGCGTTGTCGAATGTCGGGGGTGATCGCGCACTAAGCAACCCATACTCAGCACATGTTGAAAAGAAATAACCGGACTAACCAAACTGAATTCTCTATATCATGATTCAGACAATGCTATAAATAACACCAGAAAAACAAATATCACACCCGTTTTTTTTGCTGCCCAGGCTATTTATTGTAACTTGCACCGGTAAATAAACCTAAACCGCTAACTATGAAACACCTTGCCAGCACTACACATCGCACAATTTCATCATCCCCCAACAAGCTATTTGCAACTACTGCCACCGGCAGAAAAAATTGCCACTTTTGCCACATCGGCAGAAATGTAAAATTTACTAATATAGCAACATATTTCAGGTCAGCAGATTACACCGCTTACCTAAAGTAAAACTGCCACTTACCCTCAGAAAAATATTTTCTGCCGATGCTGCATAAACCCCTGCATCCGCCAACACAACGCTCGGGATCTGTGTCTCTGGCACCTGGACTTTGAACCATGGTTCCTGGTTCTTGATGCTTGGTCCTTGGTTCTTGGAATTTGGAACTTGGTTCTTGTAACCTGGTTATTGGCGTTTCGAATTTGGTTCCTGGAGTTTCCGCGAAGCGGTGGCACGGATTTTACCTTCCCCTACTCATTATAATAACTAAATGGTTAAAAATAGACGAAAAGCCTTATACATTATCCTCGGCATCTTTGGGTTCATCCTGGCGCTTACCGCAGGTGCATCCATATGGATAGCTCACAACTACAAGGGCATTATTATGGCACGCCTGCCCGCCATGGTAGCTGAAAACACCGATAGCCTGTACCGCGTAGAGCTGGGCGATATCAGTATCAACATCCTCACCCGAAAGGTGACCCTTAAAAACGTACACTTTTACGCCGATCCAAGAAAAGTAGCCGAGCTAAAAAGCAAGAACATATGCCCGCGCACCACCTACAACTTCACCGTACCCGAGGCATTTGCAGGCGGGGTAAACTGGAAGGCACTGGCATCAGACAATACCTTCAAGTGCAGTTACCTCACCATCAACAACCCGTCTACCTTGTTCGAAGGGCGGCCGCGCGAGGATACCAGCCGCATGAAAAAGAGCGGCAAAAAGCCGTTGGTCATCCGCGCCGGAAAGATCATCATCAACAACCCGGATATCGCTTACAGCTACGCTGAAGAAGACAACAAATTCAAACTACGGGTAAAAGGCGGCAAAATAGAACTGAACGATTGGCTGCTGGACACCAAAATAGGCCTGGACACCAGCGCATTTTTCTTTGCGCACAACAGCGTGGTCAATTTCGATAGCTTCTTTTACCAGAAAGAGAATGGATCGTATACTATGTCATCGGCTGGCATAGGCTTCTCCACCGGCCAGCGCGACCTAATACTGGAGCACATGCAGCTGAAACTGGTGGGCAAGAAAGAAGAATTTTACAAGCGCTTTGGCGAGCAAAAAGAGATATACGACTTCCACTTCCCCCGTATCAGGTTCTCTGGTATCAACTGGAAAGACCTCATCAACGGCAGGCAACTGGAGACCGACACCATGACCATGTACAACCCGCAGCTGTCACTTTATTTCAGCCGTAAATATCCGGCATCGCGCACCAGCAAAGTAGGCAACTATCCGCACCAATTGCTGCGGTCACTCGGCCTGAAGACCAATGTGCGGCGCCTGGTGGTGAACGACGGCCAATTCAGTTATACCGAGCAGAACGAGATAACCAGCAAAGAAGCCACCATAACATTCGTGCACATAAAAGGCACAATGAAAAACGTAACTAACATAGACACCATCATCGGCAAGAACGACAAATGCAATGTAACGCTCGACGGAAAATACCAGCAAAATGCGCGCCTCACCGCCAATTTCCAGTTTTCTCTATCAGACCCCAAGGGCTACTTCACCCTTGATGGCACAGTTAAAAATATACATGCCGGGGACATCAACCAGACCACCAAAGCACTTGCCTTAACTGAAGTAAGAACATTCAATATGTCGCAACTGGATATGCATATAGAAGGCAATGAGACCTACGGCAAGGGCAATATCACCATGCTATACGACGGGCTGGAACTGGCCTTCCTCCGCCTGGGCGATGAGAAAGACAAAGGAGAACCCAAGGGTATTGGCATGCTCTCCTTCCTGGCCAACAAACTGGCGCTGTTCCCCGCCAATCCCATGCCCGGCAAAGAAGTGCGCCACATGACCACCTATGTAAAGCGCGATGCCTACAAAGGCTTCTTCAACCTCATTTGGAAGAACATATTCCAGGGCGCCAAAAATACTGCCCTGCGCGCCCCCGACCTCGTAGCCAATATACAGGAAAAACAAAACCCGGAAAAGAAAGGTATTTTAAGAAAGATATTCGGCAAGAAAAGATAGCCCATAAAAAAGCAGCGGCACATAGGCGCCGCTGCTTGCTTAAATATCAGGAAGCAAATTACTTGCCGTATGTCAGCCCCATATTATACAACATGAATGCCCACTTATCAGCCTGTTCAGCTATCAGCTTATCAGTTGGCTTACCTGCACCGTGGCCGGCATTGGTCTCTATGCGCACGAGCACTGGCTTATTACAACCCTGCGCTTCCTGCAATGCTGCACCAAACTTGAACGAATGCGCAGGAACTACCCTATCGTCGTGGTCGCCGGTAAGTACCATAGTTGCCGGGTAGCAGGTGCCCTTTTTAGCATTGTGGACAGGCGAGTATTTATACAGGTACTCAAACATTTCCTTGCTATCCTCCGCAGTACCATAATCATATGCCCAGCCTGCACCCGCGGTAAACTTATTATAGCGCAGCATATCCAGCACACCAACAGCAGGGAAACAAACCTTGAACAGGTCAGGACGCTGGGTAAGACATGCGCCTACCAGCAGGCCACCATTAGAACCACCCGAAATGGCCAGGTAATCTTTAGAGGTGTAGTTCTCCTTTACCAGGTATTCACCCGCAGCTATAAAGTCGTCAAATACATTCTGCTTGTGCATCTTGGTGCCGGCATTATGCCATGTGTCGCCATACTCACCACCACCGCGCAGGTTGGCCACGCAGTAGATGCCACCATTCTCCAGGAACACCAGGTTGCTTACACTAAACGCCGGTGTCATGCTGATGTTGAAGCCACCATAGCCATACAACATAGTTGGGTTCTTACCGTTCTGCTTCATACCCTTCTTCCAGGTCATGATCATCGGTATCTTAGTACCATCCTTAGACGTATAGAACACCTGCTTGCTCTCATACTGTGTAGGGTCAAACTTCACGTTGGATTGCTTGTACACCGATGAAGCACCTGTCTTGATATCATACTTAAAGATGGTTGGCGGATAGATGTACGAAGTGAACGTGTAATAGGTCTCCATCTCTTCCTTCTTGCCACCAAAGCCGCTGGCAGTGCCTAATCCCGGCAGTTTGATCACCTTCTCTTTCTTGCCTGCAAGATCGTACTGTACCACCTCCGATACCGCATCCTTCAGGTAATGGGCAAAGAACTTACCACCACCCGTGCTCACAGTCAGCGGGAACTTATCTTCTTTGATCACGTCTTTCCACGTATTAGTGGCCAGGTTATGGATATCCACTTTCACCAGGCGGTGGTTGGGTGCGTTCAGGTTGGTCTCAATATACAGGGTGTTACCTTCAGAATAGGTCACGCTGTGCTCATTCTCAAAGCCGGTAACTATTGGCTTTATCGGCGCATTAGGCTCCGTAAGGCTCTGCACATACAGCTCATTGCCATAGGTAGCATTAGCTGCCGATATCACCAGGTACTTCTGGTCTTCTGTAACACCGGCACCTATGTACCTGCGCACCATTTGCTCACCGCCAAATATCAGCTTATCGCTGCTTTGCGGCGTGCCTATCTTGTGGTAATACAACTTGTGCATCTCTGTCTTTGCCGATAGCTCACTGCCCTTTGGCTTATCGTAGCTGCTGTAGTAAAAACCATCATTACCCTTCCAGCTCAGCCCGCTGAACTTGATGTCGTGCATGGTATCTCCCACAATGTTCTTTGTCTTTGTATCCAGCACAAATACCTTCCTCCAGTCCGATCCGCCGTCTGACACCTGGCAGGCCGCCATAGAGCCATCCTTGGTAAACTCTATACCCTGTAGCGACGATGTGCCATCGCTCGAGAATTTATTTGGGTCCAGGAACACCTCCGGCGCGCCATTGCCCTTCTGCCTGTAGAGTATATACTGGTTCTGTAAGCCGTCGTTCTTATAGAAGTAAGTATAACCACCTTCTTTGAACGGGGCTGTGTACTTCTCATAATTCCATAATTCCTTCAGTCTTGCCTTTATCGCATCCCTGAAGGGTATCTGGGCCAGGTAAGCGTTGGTGGTGTTGTTCTGCGCCACTACCCATGCCTTGGTATCTTCTGCACGGTCGTCTTCCAGCCAGCGGTAAGGGTCGCTTACTGCGGTGCCGAAGTAGTTATCAGTTTGCTCCACCTTCCTGGTCACCGGGTACCTCAGATTCATCTGCTGTGCATTGGTTGTCATAAACGTTATCAGTAACGAGCCGCAAAGTATGCCTGTTCTCATTTTATAGATTTTTTTATACATCGGCTTATGCCGTTGCCGGGGCTGTAAGTTAGTAGCTTTTTAATAAACAGGATACATAAATGGCCCGATTGTTGCTACACCTATGTTGTTTTTAACGATTTGAGACTAAATAAGTTGGCGCCTGCAGGTTATATTTGCATGATGGCTTATTTAAACAACGCCAATAACATATAGGGTCTGAGGAAGTTTCTCAAAATATCAGGGTACACCTTGCTCACGCTGGTGCTGCTCCTTATCCTTTCGGTAGTGCTCATCAACACCACGCCGGTACAGAATTATATTGCCCATAGGTCAGCAAAGTATTTGTCGGAAAAAATGAAGACCAGGGTCACCATAGACCATGTGCGTGTCGACCTGCTCAACCACCTTTCCCTCAACGGCGTTTATATTGAAGACCAGGCGCACGATACCCTGCTGTATGCCGGCGAGGCTACTGTGCAGATAACAGATTGGTTCGTATTCAAAGACAAGCCCGTACTGCACTACCTGAAGCTGGGCAACGCCTACGCTCACCTGTACCGCACCGCTACTTCACCGGGCTGGAACTACGACTTTATAGAGAAGGCCTTTGGCACCAACGAAAAAGCATCTAAGTCCGACACCTCTAAAAAGATCAGCTTCGACCTCGAAAAGATCGTGCTCAACAATGTACGTTTCCATATGGACGATGCTTGGGGCGGTGAAGACCTTGACTTTGATCTGGGTTCATTTGCCATCAACGCCCGCAACCTGGACATCGCCAAAAAAGAATTGGCCATAGATCGAATAGATGGCAGCAATATACTTATAGCCATAAAGGAATACGAGGCAGGCAAGCCAAAGACGGTTCGTGCTCCCGGCTATGTAAGGCCGGTAGATACTACCCCTTTCAACGAAGATAAATGGCATATCACCGCCAAAACCATTGCCCTTGATGAATGCCGCGTAAAGCTGACCGCTAATGATAAGGTGCCCGTGCCCGGCTTGTTCGATGAGGACCACCTGGACATCACGCATATCAAATGCCTGGTAACAGATGCCAATATTGTTGGCGATACCGTACGTGGTACCGCTCAACACCTGTATGCGCATGAGCGCTGCGGCATCACCATAAAAGAGTTGCGCAGTAAGATCACCGTATCGCCGGTGGCCAGTATTTGCGATGAACTGTACCTGGAGACCGGCTACAGCAAGATACGCGAATACTACGCGATGCACTACCGCCGCTTCCCCGACTTTCTGGAGTATATAGACCGGGTAGTAATGGTGGGCCGCATGCGCAATGCCACTATCGATAGCCGGGACATAGCTTACTTTGCCCCGGAGATGCACAACCTGCCCGCCATAGTGCAGGCCAGCGGCAACGGGCGCGGCACTGTGGCCGACCTGAGTGCGGACCACCTCGTAGTGACCGACGGCGTGAACGTAGCCAAGGGTGCCATAACCATGAAGGGCCTGCCCGATATATACACCACACACATCACCTGGAACAATGCCGAGCTGCTGACCAGCGGCAATGGCATTCTGAAATATGCGCCCTCACTGAAAATCAATCCCAACCTGTCTGTCTCGCAGCTGACCCATGCGTACTTTAATGGTAGTTACGATGGCTATATAGATAATTTCGCAGTGAACGGCACGTTGACCACCAACCTGGGCAATATACTGGCCGACAATGTAAAGCTGAATATAAAAGGCTTTAAAAGCAAGGAAGCTACCTACTCCGGCACCGTGGCTACAGATAAACTACAGCTGGGCATGTTGCTGAACATGCCTGCGGTGGGTAGCCTTACCTGCAGGGAAAGTATCTCCGGCCGCTCTTTCGACCCCGAGAACCTGGCCATTGATCTTAACGGTACCATTGCAGAGCTGAACCTGAACAATTACGCCTACCACAACATTACTACGCAGGGTACATTGGGCAAGAAACAGTTCGACGGTAAACTGCTGGTAGATGATCCTAACCTGGCCCTCGACTTCAACGGAGGTTTCGACTATAATGATCTGAAGAAGATAAAGATCAACGCTACAGCCCACCTGCTGTACAGCAACCTGAAGGCGCTGAACCTTACCCGCGATACCGTAACTACAGCTGCCGACTTCGACCTGGACTGCACGGGCAGCAACATAGACAACTTCTTTGGCTATGCCCGACTGTATAATATAGACCTGCGCCGCAATGCCCACAAGGTGGCCGTAGATTCTATATTCCTGCACTCTACCCTGGGCAACGATGGCTACAAAGAACTGACCATAGAAAGTAACGACATAACAGCCGACATCAAAGGCACCTACCTGCTATCGGGCCTGCCACAATCGGCGCAGTATTATCTATCCAAGTACATACCCAATTATATCAATGCCCCTGTTAAGTTCCCGCCCGATCAGAACCTGGAATTCAGCATACGCACACGCAATATTGATAGCTTGCTGGCCGTAACGGTGGATAATGTGAAAGGTTTCGATACATCCGTCATATCCGGCTCCTTCAACACCACAGCTCAGAAGCTAACGCTCAATGCCACCATACCTTATGGCAGCATTGGCCGGTTCCACATGAGCAACATTGCCATTAATGGCGATGGCAACCTCGACCACATAGCCCTCACTACCAATATCGAGAACGTAGCTATCGGCGATAGTTTCATCAATAGCTCCCTCAGCCTTACTACTACCCTGGCCAACGACTCGCTCAACTTTACCGTGGCTACCACCGCGCCAGACACCAGCAGTGCTATAACACTCAACGGACAAATACTGGCCCGTAAAGACTCCCTATTCCTGTCCATACTGCCATCAGAGTTCTTCCTCAACAGGGCCCGGTGGGATATAGCAGGTGGCAGCAGGGTTACTTATACCAAAGACTTCCTGCAGGTAGAGAACATACTGCTATCATCTGGGTTGCAAAGAGTTTCTGCCAACACTACCCTCTTACAAGACGACCAGCGCCTGACCATTACCACCGAGAACCTGGACGTAGGCCAGCTGGGCTATTGGGTAGGGCTTTCTCCGTACCAGCCCGATGGCCGTATAAATGGCACCATATCTATTGAAAAGATATTCAAGAACATATTTATCGGGGCCAACATGAAGGCTACCGATGTAAAATTTGGGTCCGACACCGTGGGCACCATAACGCTGATAGGCTACTACGATGGATCACGTAAGCTGGTAAACTTAGACCCGCAGACAGGCATCTACAGGGGTAACTCGTCTATCGTTGCCTCAGGTAATATTTCCTTCGACAGCGTAAACAATCAGAAGCTGGATGGCAATGTTATTTTCAACAATGCGCAGACGGCCTGGGCCAGCCCGTTCCTTACAGATATCTTCAGTCACCTGGGCGGTACCGTCAATGGCAACCTGGCCTTCAGGGGCACGTCCTTCGACCCGGTAATTGACGGCACGCTCAACCTGGCCAATGGCGCTATGAAGGTGGACTACATGGGTACTTATTATACCATCCCATCAGCCACTGTGCGTATCGATAATCATAAGATCGACTTCGGGCGCATACAGGCTTACGA
This sequence comes from Chitinophagaceae bacterium, assembly GCA_947455215.1. Lineage (GTDB taxonomy): Bacteria > Bacteroidota > Bacteroidia > Chitinophagales > Chitinophagaceae > Flavipsychrobacter. The sequence goes on along the minus strand of CANGNA010000009.1, from coordinate 66,945 downwards.
TGTGAACAACAACCAGGCGCTTGTTACCGGCTACTTCTCTCACGATCTCTTCCGCGATATGAAGATGCATGTGACGGTACGATCGCCAAAGTTCGAGGTGATGAAGCTCACTGCCAACGACAACAACATGTTTTATGGCAATGTCATCGCCGGCATGGACTCCTTCACTGTTCGTGGAACGTTCAACTATGTAAAACTGCACGCTTATAACGTTTACCCTGCCGACAGATCGCGACTGTTCATCCCCGTAAGTACAGCCGGCAGCATCAGCACGTATAGTTTTGTTACATTTAAAAGCTACGGCAAAAACCAGGCACCCGTAAAAAGGCCCAAACGCTTTAAGCTGGATCTGGACATTGATGCCAACCTGAACGACCTGGCTGAAATGACCATTGTGCTGGACCCCGCAGCAGGTGACGCTATATCGGCCCATGGCACCGGCAACATACAACTGTCTATGCCATCCAGCAACGATATGCGCATCACCGGCACCTATGCCATAAACGATGGCACATACGACTTCACTTTCAAAAACCTGGAATACCGCAGGCAGTTCATACTCAACCAGGGCAGCACGATCAATTTTACAGGGCCATTCTTCGAGACCGAAATGAATGTGGATGCCACCTACTCTAAGCGCGTAAGGCTCTACGATCTGCTGACGGATGCCGAGATAAATAATGCCGGCCTTACAGACGATGAGAAAGCGAAAGCAAAAATACCGGAGACTGTGAACGTATTGCTGCACATGCGCGGCACGCTCAACAATCCGTTGCTCACTTTCGATATGGACCTTGCAGAGAAGCGTTCTGTGGGCACTTATGCTTATACCAAATTCAATAACCTGAACCGCGACGACAGGCAGAAACTGGAGCAGGTAGGCTCTCTGCTGCTGATAGGCTCTTTCATTCCTTCTGATGGATTGGCAACAACAGGTGCTGCACGATCTACAGCTATGACCAATGTAGGCCAATTACTTTCCAGCACAGCATCGCTGGGCCTTACAACACTGGTCACCAATTTGCTTAAAGATAAAAAACTGAATGTCGATGTTAAGTATAACAACTACAACCTCAACGACCAGAGCAACATCGGCATCAACCGCAATTCTATAAAGGTAGGCTTAAGCCATCCTTTCCTTAACGACAGGCTTGACGTACAGGTAGGTAGCACGTCCGACTGGGGCAGGCCAACCAGCTCTGCTACCAGTGCCAATACATTTAATATCACTGGCGACTTCCGCGTACAATACCTCCTCAACCCCACAAGCGGTCTGCGGCTCAACGCCTTCCGCACCAGCGATTACGATGTGGTGCAGGATAAAGACATCACCCGTGGTGGTGTGGGTATGAGCTGGCGTAAATCTTTCGACTCCTTCTCAGACCTGTTGAAAAGCAATAAGAAGCTGGAAAAAGAGCGCGAGGACGATTTAAAAAAACAATACGCCAGCGACAGCGCCACCAAAACAGAGGTATTGAAAAAAGACCAGTAATTATTTGGCCACCTGTTGCAGATGCCGCTCCAGTTGCAGGGACACCACATCCCAATCGAACTTAGTTCGGATCACGTGCATACCAACTTCGCCCATTCGCTTACGTTCTTCTGCAGACAATAGTAATTGAATGACACTTGCAGCAAATTGCTGCGGATCGGTTTGCATAATAGCCCCTTCGCCGCTTTGTATGCCCAGGCCGGCAAAACCAATATTAGAGCACACCACAGGTATACCCATAGCCATAGCTTCCAATACTTTATTTTGTGTGCCTGCGCCAAACCGCAGCGGTGCCACTACCACGCTGGCTGTATTATACATGGCCGCCAGATCTTTTATAAATCCGGTAACGGTCACATGGTCGCTGGCCAGCTCCTGCACCTTGGGCACAGGCCTTTGGCCGGCTATTACAAACTTCACCTGCGGCATTTTCTCCCGTATAGCAGGCAGTATCGATTGCACAAAATAAACCACAGCGTCCACATTGGGCGCGTAGTCCATATTGCCGGTAAACAGTAGTGTATGATTGTGGCTGTAGTCGTGATCAGTGGCCTTAAAGGTGCTCATATCAACCCCATTGGGCAACAGGTCCATATTGGTGGCCTGGTGTGTACGGCGCATGTATTCCAGGTCTTCCTGGCTGCACACCAGGCTCATGTCATACTCCTTAACTATTTGCTCGTAACGCAGCACACGCTGCTGTTCCATATTCTCGAACAAGGCAGTAAGCAATCCGCGCTTCACCGTCTTGCGACGCTCCCAGTATAGAGAGAATGCATCCGGCAGGTCCAGGATGCGGCCAATATCTTTTCTATGCGCCAGGTAAGGCGACATACGCAGGTGCTGCACATGCACAGCATCTATCTTCAACCTGTTCACCTTACCATTTACCGCCTTTTGCATCTCTGCATTCTGAAAGTAAAGTACCTGTAGCGGCTTACTATCCCATGCACCTTTCAGGCATTGCAGGGCGCTCTTCCACTTAGGCAGATAAATGAACTCTACGGTGGTAAATATCTTTTCCAGCTCGGCCTTGTAGGTAAGGTCCTCTTCATTTTGTGCAAACGTCAGCAGGTGCAGCTCATGCCGGTCCTTCAGCCTTTTGGCCAGGTTGTATATCTTCAGCTTATCGCCGCGATAAGGCGGGTACGGCACACGGTTGGCAAGGAAAAGTATCTTCATTTTAAATTAGCTGATTAGCTGATATGCCGATTAGCTGATTGACTAACGATATTATTTCTACGTCTATTATGTAGGCGTTCCTGTTATTTATCTGTGCACTGTATTAGCTAATTTGCTAATCAGCACATCAGCTAATTACTTCAGTATCTCGTGGCCCAGCTTATCGCGCTTGGTCTGCAGGTAAAACTCGTTATGCTTATTGGGCTTTATTTCTATGGCTATGTTCTCCACTATCTCCAGGCCATAACCGCTTAAGCCGGCACGTTTGCGCGGGTTATTGGTCATCAGTCTTAGCTTGCTTATACCCAGGTGGCGCAGTATCTGTGCACCTACACCATAGTCGCGCTGGTCGTTCTTAAAGCCCAGGGCCAGGTTGGCTTCCACGGTATCTTTACCTTCTTCCTGCAGCTTGTAGGCTTTCAGCTTGTTGAACAAGCCTATACCCCTACCCTCCTGGTTCATGTATAAGATCACGCCCTTGCCTTCACGCTCTACCATTTCCATGGCTGCGGCCAGCTGGTCGCCACAATCGCAGCGCAGCGAGTGCAGGATATCGCCTGTAAAGCAGGAACTGTGTACACGCGTAAGCACCGGTTCATCTGGTGCCCAGGTACCTTTTACCAGTGCCAGGTGATTTTCGCCGGTAGCTACCTGCCTGAAGGCATACAGCTGGAAATCGCCATGCTTGGTAGGCATTTTCACATTCACCACTTCCTCTACTAGTGATTCGTGCTGCAACCTGTATTCAATAAGGTCTTTTATAGAAATGATCTTCAGATCGAACTGTTTGGCTATTTCCAACAGCTGAGGCATACGGGCCATGGTACCATCGTCGTTCATTATCTCTACCAGCACACCTGCAGGCTCCATACCCGCCAGGCGGGCCAGGTCTACAGTGGCCTCGGTATGACCGGAACGGCGCAATACCCCTTCATTCTTAGCCCTCAGCGGGAAGATATGACCGGGACGGCCCAGGTCGTCAGGACGAGTGGCCGGGTCTATCAATGCCTGCACGGTCTTGGCCCTGTCCTGGGCCGATATGCCGGTAGTGCAACCATTGCCTATCAGATCTACAGAAACGGTGAACGGTGTCTGGTGGAGCACTGTATTGTTTTCCACCATCAGGTTCAGCTTCAGCTCGTCGCAACGGCTTTCGGTAAGCGGGGCACAAATGAGCCCGCGACCGTATTTAGACATGAAGTTGATGATCTCGGGGGTTACGTTACGTGCCGCCGTTACAAAGTCACCTTCGTTCTCGCGGTCCTCGTCATCCACAACTATCAGCAATTTACCTTTTTTAAGGTCTTCCAGCGCCGCTTCTATAGTATCCAGCATAATAAACTACTCTAAATTGGGTGCAAAGGTACATTTATTGTAACTAAGAGATAAGTAACTGGTTTACAGAAACGGGAATAATGCTATAGGGGTAATCAATAGGTAGAAGGTCAGTATGAAATAAAGAAAATATTACCTGAATTTCGTCCGTGGATTACGGCTATGATGAAATATAGAAGATATGATCACCATCTTATTTTCACTATCAATGGTATAAATAACACTGAAAGGATATTTATTCAAAGCTACTTCACGAAAAGCTTTATGTGTTCTTTTATAAATAGAGGGAACAGACTTCAGCATATCCGTCTTTTCAGCTACTGCCTTTTGAAAATTTAAAGCAGCCCGCTCACTTTGCTCCGCATACCAACCGATTGCATCATCATACTCTTGTATAGCTCTTTTCAGGTAGAAAATGGTATAGTTCATTTCCTCCGCTTACTTTTTATGGTGTTCGCAATACGGTAATTAGCTTCTTCCTCGCTTACCAGGGATTCTCCATTCAAATAATCGGAATATCGTTTATCCAATTCAGCCTTAAATTCCTCGGAATAATTACCCGGTTCATATTCATCAATACCCTGTGCGTTATCTATATCATTTTCAACCAACGTAAAAATAGCCTTAATCTTGTTATCGTCAGCTGTTTCTATGTAATCAGACAACCTCTTCCTCATGCTTGCCATTGTCATAGCTCTTCCGTTTAGTACTCAAATTTACGCAATAGTTATCTACAGAAATGTCAAAAAAATCCTATCCTTTTTGCTGCTCCACTATCATCTTTATCAGTTCTTCCTCGGCCTCTCTTCCTCCCCGGCGGCGGCCTTCTTTGTCGGTCGGCCACGCAATTAGTTGCAACTCATCGCAAACAGCACCAAAACCGGCATCACCGTCCAGTATGCGGATAGCATATTCCTTCCCGTTTACAATAACGGTCTTCGGCGTTACCTGGCATAGTGTGAACATAGCATCTATTTTGACTGTTAATATCGTTTAAATGCGCATTTCATGCGCCCCGGCACGTAAATCATTGAAAAATAGACCACTCTGTCGGAAAATATAACCACTTTCCCTAATTTTATATAAGAAATGCCGAGAAAAGGAAACTTATTTAAACTCGCCGAAAACAAGATCACCCAAAACCCATCTACCTATTTAGGAAAATTGGTCTGGCGGTGTTATGCCTATCTGAGCGATGTTCCACCGGTGGTAAAAGACGAAAATTACTGGTTTTATAACATTACCAATCTTGCTTATTTCCTTATTTCCCTGCTACATCTCTTTTGGATATTTGTTTTCTCGACCCTTCATACCAGCACGATGGTTGGTGTGCAGTTCTTCAGCATCTCGTCATACGTGCTGGCTTTTTATCTCAACCGGCGTGGCCATCACCTTACCGCTATGCTTATAGCGCTGCTGGAAGTGGGTATCCACCAGGTAATTGCCGCTTACGAAACCGGATGGGGAACGGGATTCCAGAACTTTATTCCACTCATTGGTCTGATGCCCTTCCTTAAATATAACGAGAAATGGGCTACTAAAGTGACTTTGGCCTTGCTATCTATGGGTATATATCTGTATATAGATATTATGATCAAAAATACAGCACCTGCCCTCCCGCTCACCGGAGAACAGGTATCATTTCTTACCATCACCAATGCCATCGCCTGCTTTATATTGGTCACCCTATGGGGCATAGTATTATCTTTTTCTTATAACCGAACCGTGGCCGACCTGTTAAAAAAGGAGCAGGAACTATTCGAGGTGCAAAAACATGCCGAACAGGCAGAGATACTCGGCGCGCTCAATATAGCCGCACGAGATAAAGAGATCTTCCAACTGCGCAATGTAGAGCTCAGAAACAGCAACCAGGAGATATTGTTACAAAAAGAACAGATAGAACTGCTGGTGTCTGAACAGGAGCAGATCATTGCCCGTCGTACACAGGAACTGGCAGATGCCAATAAAAAACTGGTAGAACTGATACAGTACAACGCCCACAGCCTCCGGGAACCGCTCACCCGCCTGATGGGAGCCATGATGATAGCCGAATACATAACCCGGGATGAGTTTTTTGACGACATATGGCCACCGATGGGCAAGGCAGTTTCCGACCTCGACAAAAGAATACTGGAGGTAATAACAATCGCCAACACGGCAGTAGAAAATTATGAACTGGGAGATGGCATATCTGCAACTGTGCCCGACATACCATCTATATCTCGCCCTAACCTGCCGCTATAGGCAACACTTTTGTGCATATCTTTTATTTGGAAACGCGTATCCCGCGATAGTATCTTTGCGGTGCCGAAGATCATTTTTTGGGCTACAAAATTTCTTATATGTCCCTATCACCCACTAAACAAACCGGCAGAAATGCCACCGGCAAAATTGCCACATCGGCAGAAATGGCAATAGTACAATTTTTCATACCTGTTGTTAAGATCACCCGATTACATAGGTTAACTAAAGCAAAAACTGCCGGTCACTATCAAAATTTCTTATTGGCAGAAATGGCATTTTGCCGCCAGGCAAACAACATCGAGCTATTGAGCCACTAGGCCTGTCATCCTGAGCCTGCCGAAGGAAAGCCATTTATTTTTCGTACCTTTGCACCCGCAAAAACCGGGTATTTGCCCGTTGCAATATTTTTTATGATCAATGTAAGTAATCTATCGCTTCGCTACGGCAAGCGCGTGCTGTTTGAAGATGTGAATGTCCGTTTCACGGAAGGTAACTGTTACGGTATCATCGGTGCTAATGGCGCCGGCAAATCTACGTTCATGAAGATCGTCTCTGGCGAGATCGACCCTACCACAGGCAAGGTAGAGATCACTAAAGGCCAGCGCATGAGCGTGCTGAAACAGAACCATTACGAATTTGACGAAATACCTGTACTGGAAACTGTTATGCGTGGCAATACTGTATTATTTGAGGTAATGCAGGCCAAAGATGCCATTTACGCAAAAGAAGATTTTACCGAAGAAGATGGCATAAAGGCGGGCGAGCTGGAAGGCTTGTTTGCCGAAATGGACGGCTGGAACGCTGAAAGCGATGCGGCCACCCTGTTAAGCAACCTGGGTATTAAAGAAGCGCTCCACAATAAACTGCTGAAGGAGCTGGACGGTAATCAGAAGGTGCGCGTGCTGCTGGCACAGGCCCTGTTTGGCAACCCCGACATCCTGCTGCTGGATGAACCTACCAATGACCTGGACCTGGAAACCATAGGCTGGCTGGAGAACTTCCTGGCCGATTATGAGAAGATAGTACTGGTTGTATCGCATGACCGTCACTTCCTGGATACTGTGTGTACACACGTTGCTGATATCGACTTCGGCAAGCTGACCGTATTTACCGGGAACTACTCTTTCTGGTACGAATCGAGCCAGTTGTTGCTGAAACAACGTAGCGACCAGAATAAGAAGGCTGAAGATAAGATAGCGGAGCTGAAGGAGTTCATCGCGCGCTTCTCGGCCAACGCCTCTAAGTCTAAACAAGCTACCAGCCGTAAAAAGGCCCTGGATAAGATCAAGCTGGACGAGATGACAGTATCTAACCGTAAATATCCGGCCATACTGTTCAATAACCAGATACGCGACGCCGGCGATCAGATAATAGAAGTAAAGGGTCTGGGCAAGACCGTGAACGGTGAAGTATTGTTCAAAGACATTTCCTTCGACCTGAAACGTGGCCAGAAGGTGGCAGTATTGTCTCACAATTCACTGGCTACCACAGCATTCTACCAGATATTATCAGGAGAAGACACCAATTTCGAAGGTAGCTTTAAGTGGGGTGTGACCATTACGCCTACTTACCTGCCCAACGATAACTCTAAGTACTTTGAGGGCAATAACGACAACCTGATCGATTGGCTGAGGCAATATTCTGAAGAGAAGGATGAAACCTTCATCCGTGGCTTCCTGGGCCGTATGCTGTTCAGCGGCGAAGAGACCCTGAAGAAGTCTTCTGTACTGAGCGGTGGTGAGAAAATGCGTTGTATGCTCAGCCGCATGATGATGCTGAAGGGCAACCTGCTGATGCTGGATGAGCCTACCAACCACCTGGATCTGGAAAGCATTACCGCACTCAACAACGGCATGAAGGACTTTAAAGGCACCATCCTCTTCACCACGCGAGATCATGAGCTGGCCAACACTGTTGCCGACCGTGTAATAGAGATAACACCAAACGGCCTCATAGATCGCGAAACAACATTCGACGAATACATGGAGAATGCCCGCGTAAAAGAACTGAAAGCTGAGCTGTACGGCAATATAATGGCTTAATTGCTGGATGGCTTAATTGCTCAATGAAGTCGCATAATTAATAAAACAACCCGCTTCGGTTTTCGAGGCGGGTTGTTTGCTTATTAGTATTAATTATCCATCTCAAGTTCTTTTAGAAAATCTTCAAGAGAGATCAACCTTTCCGGATAATCTTCAATGAGCAGGAGTCGTCGATTAATTGCCTTTCCCATTCAGGTATATCATTATTTACCAGGTTTATCATGTTCTGGTTTAGGGTCTGTTTGAATCAGGCTTAGTTCTACTATCTTCAGGCCAATTAGTTTATCTAATTCTTGTACTATTATAGCATCAAGCAATTCAGGTATATCACCACTATACTGTGATGCAGTAAAGTATACATATTCTGACACGGTCATTTGCCCGTTAGCCGCGAGAAATATAGACTGAGGCCATGGATCCATAGTTATCATGGTAGGCTTATCATCCTTTATTGCAAATGCTGTAGCATAGTTGCCCACCCAGAGCCAAGGTGCACAGCGTACAAAATAGCTGCCTTTATAGGCATAGCTATTTAAAGCGGCAAATGGTGGATATTTTTTATCACTTTTAAAAAGTCTGAACATGGTCAAGTTGATCTACTATTTTTTCACAAAATCCAGATCCTGAAAATCGAAGCTAAAGTCTGTTAACGGAGAGATGGCCTTCATCTTCATACCTGTTACCTCGCCTTTTTCATCCAGCTCGAATGTTGCGAAGGCATCTGCATCCATACTGCGATCATCCCATTTCACCACACAGGTGTTGGCTTTGTAGTAGAATAGTTCTCCACGCAGCTTTTTGCTGTGCTGCGATTCAAAGCGCATCTTGCCGTGCTGCTCGAATATCCTTACCCCACCAAACCATTTATCATCGTAACCACCTATATAGGCTTTCATGTTACCGGCATTCTTTTGCTCTTCTACTGTCTTCCATACTTTATCTGTTATGGCTTTAGCCTCGTCAACAGCGTTGCCACGGCGAGCTGAGTATTCTTTGACCCTGTCGGTACCGGTGATGCCGAGGTAGCTATCCTTCAGCTGGTTGGTGATAGCAGAGAAGGCTCCACCCTCCTGCTGGTTGGTGAGCACTATAATGCCCAGGCCCAGCTCAGGTATCATGGTTATCTGCGTTACCATACCTTCCAGTCCACCCGTGTGGCTTAGCTGCTTGTAGCCCTTCACATCACTCACAAAAAAGCCAAGTCCGTAAGCAGCAAAGTGCGTGTTGTATGGCGACTTACCATGCACAGGAATGATTGTTTGCGGGGTGAACATTTCTTCTTTCACTTCTTCGCTCATCACCTTCTTTGCAGTGTCATCGCTGAGGAGATAACTCACCCACTTACTGAGGTCGGAAATGCTGGAATAGATGCCACCTGCTGAGTGACCAAGGCTCATGGTATCCCTGTCGACCACCTGCACTTTGCTGTTTACAGGGGCATGGCCATCTATCTCGTTGCTGTGGTCTTTAAGGCGGGCATATGAACCGGCACTGCTGCTCATACCCAGCTTCTTCATTATCTTCTTTTCTACAAAGGCATCCCAGCTCATACCACTTACCCGGGCCACAATCTCGCCCGCCAATACGTACATGTTATTGTCATAGTCGTACTGGGTGCGAAAAGACGATACAGGCTTCAGGTAACGCAGGTTGTAGATCACATCTTTCAGCGTAAAATCGCTTGGGCTGGGGAACAACATCAGGTCGCCCGCGCCAAGGCCCAGGCCACTGCGGTGCGTGAGCAGATCGCGGACGGTAAATTGTTCCGTCACATAAGGATCATAGAGCATGAACTCGGGGATGTACTGCCGCACCTTATCGTCCCACTTCAGCTTACCCTCATCTACCAATATACCCAGCGCTGCGGCAGTAAACGCCTTACTGTTACTGGCTATACCAAACAGCGTATGCTCATCCACAGGCTTCTTCGTATTCAGCGAGCGGACACCATAGCCTTTGGAGTGGATGACCTTACCATCCTTAATAACACACACAGCAATACCCGGCACATCGAACGCCTTCAGGGTGCGCTCTGTGAGCGTATCTATCTGTTTGCTGGTGAGGGGCTGGGCAATAGCGCTGCCCGCAATAGCGGCTGATAATAGTATGGAAGAGAGGAAAGTTTTCATGAGGGAAAGATAAGACGATGGCTGAAATTTATGTAACATTTTCTAATGATATAAAATTGTATTTTTGTGGTAATACGATGACCATGTACGGAGAGTCAAGAAAACTACACTTGATAGAAGATATCCTTAAAACTGAGGATGAGGCTATATTGAAACAGGCAGAAAGCTTGTTTTCAAAGGGAAAGGTCATTAATATCCCTACTCGCAAAAGTTTTACAGAGTTTGCCGGCATGCTGACTGACGAAGAGGCTAATGAAATGAAGAGAATCATCGAAGATGGTAAAAGTTTAACCTTCACCAAGTAAATCATTTACTATAGTTCCCTATTATCACTTCTATTTATGAAAATGCGGCTCCTGAAAAACTCGCATAGTGTCTATCACTATTGCAACCATACATCCACCATCCAGTGTAGACCTTGTCTTTAATGTCGCAACGATCGCATATCTCTTTTCATGCATAGCCATAACAGATTCCGGCTCTAGCTTTTTATAATCATTGGCTGACACGTAACATGACGTTTGATTCTTGTCATCAAGATGAACCTTTCTATTGCCAAACATTCTCTCAAATTCCCCTCTGACCAGACTATTCATGTCCATGTTTAGCCAGGAGTGTCCTCTTTCTCCTTTGCATACGATTGTGGGTCCAATAGGAATTCGGTAAAAAACAAAAAGTAATGCTATAAATAATATCAACGGGCTAAAAACGGCTAAATAATAAGCTTTTACACGTTGTATTTTATAAGAAGCAAAGGAGGAAATAATTACTATAGGTACAAATTACAGGAGGATTAAGCTATGTATTTCCACACCAATAACTGCGAAAATACAACTTATCAAAAGTGTAGACCCAATGCGCACCTGTTTATTCATGGAAAATCCCGCTTTGTAAATATAACTAAGCATATTGTATATACAACTCTATTAGCACCTTTCTACCATCGAGCCATTAAGCAATTCAGCCATTTTCACTATTTTCGCCCTATGCAAAAAATACTTGTAGCCAATCGTGGTGAGATAGCTATGCGCGTGATGCGTACGGCCAAAGAAATGGGTATTAAAACTGTTGCCGTTTTTTCTGAGGCCGACCGTAATATGCCCTTTGTGCGCTATGCCGATGAGGCCGTTTGCATAGGTCCGGCGCTTTCTGCGCAAAGCTACCTGCGTGGCGAAAAGATAATAGCTGCCGCAAAACAAACAGGTGCTGATGCGATACACCCCGGCTATGGCTTTTTGAGTGAAAATGCAGGTTTCTCGCAGGCCGTTACTGATGCGGGACTGATCTTCATAGGCCCTTCTGCCCACTCTATCGAAATGATGGGTGATAAGATATCGGCCAAGCAGGCTGCCAAGAAATTCAACGTACCCATGGTGCCGGGTACCGAAGACCCGATACAGAGCGTAGCCGAGGCAAGGGAGATTGCCAACCGTATCGGCTTCCCTATCCTCATCAAGGCATCTGCCGGCGGTGGTGGTAAGGGTATGCGCGTAGTAGAGAACGATGCAGAACTGGAGCAGCAGATGCAGACCGCCAAGAGCGAAGCCCTGAATGCATTTGGCAACGATGCCGTATTTATAGAAAAATATGTAGGCGCGCCACGCCATATAGAGATACAGTTAATGGGCGACCAGCACGGCAACTACGTGTACCTGTTTGAGCGGGAATGCTCGATACAGCGCCGCCACCAGAAGCTGGTAGAAGAAGCACCAAGCAGCTGCCTGACCAAAGATATCCGCAAAGAAATGGGCGAATGTGCTGTAGCTGTGGCCCGTGCCTGTAACTATTACGGCGCCGGTACGGTGGAGTTCCTGGTAGATGAAGATCTGAACTTCTACTTCCTGGAGATGAACACCCGCCTGCAGGTGGAACATTGTGTAACAGAAATGATCACCGGTATAGACCTGGTAAAGGAACAGATAAATGTAGCCCGCGGCAACAAGCTGTCATTCACCCAGGACGACCTGAAGATAACCGGCCACGCTATAGAGCTGCGTGTATGTGCTGAAGACCCGCTGAATAACTTCCTGCCCGATACCGGCACACTGGAAATGTACCAGCCGCCTAAGGGCCCGGGCGTACGTGTAGATGATGGTTTTGAAGAAGGTATGCCTATACCTATCTTCTACGACCCGATGATAGCGAAGCTAATAGCATACGGCGCCGACCGCGACGAGGCTATAGAACGCCTGTGCCGTGCTATTGATGAGTATTACATCAAAGGCATTAAAACCACGCTGGAATTTGGCAAGTGGGCTGTACGTACAGAGCCTTTCCGCAGTGGCAAATTTGATACCAAGTTCATAGAAAAACACTACAAGCCAGAATACCTGCTGAGCGACGACGCAGGCGCCAAAGAGGTGGCCGCCCTGCTGAGTGCCCATACGTGGCAGAAAGAGGCTAAGCCGGAGTTGGCAGCAGCAACCGCTAACGGCCATATTAGCAAGTGGAAACTGAACAGAAAATAAAAAAGCATTATACATCCTTTCGGATAAATAGAGTACTTTTGATACAGAACCTGCAATCATCAGCGATGATTGCAGGTTTTTAATAAGTATACATGTCTAATTCGTACCAGATAAAACTGCCCCAGTTCGAAGGGCCTTTTGACTTGTTGCTGTTCTTTATAGAGCGCGACGAGCTGGACATTTATAACATCCCTATTGCCAACATCACCAACGAATTCCTGGCATACATCAAAACGCTGGAAGCACTGAATATAGAACTGGCCAGTGAGTTCATACTGTTCGTATCTACCTTGATGCGCATCAAAGCCCGTATGTTGCTACCACGCAGGGAAAAGGATGCCCATGGCAATGACATTGACCCCAGGCAGGAACTGGTAGATAAGATACTGGAGTACAAACGGTTCAAGCAGGCATCGGAAACGATGGCCAATATGGAGGCCGACAGGCTAATGCAGCAGAAGCGCGGCAACGTAGTAAATGAGATGCATGAGATAGGTGAGACCCAGTCGGAAGGGACCGAGATCCAGGCTGTGACCATGTATAAGTTGCTGCAGGCGTATGAGAAGGCCATCAAACGCTTTAGTGAGCGTATGAACAAACCCCAGCACGTAGTAGTAAAATATAACTACAGCCTGGAGGGGCAGCGCACGTTCCTGCTGGATCACATAAAGGCTAACAGGCGCATCCCTTTTGAGACACTATTTGATCAGTGCGAGAACAGGATACATGCCATCTTTACCTTCCTGGCCATGCTGGAACTGATTCAGCAGAGATACCTGGGCATATTGGTGGGTATGGGCCGTAACAACTTCATCATAGAATGGAATACGGGCGACGATAATACCGGCGAAGACAATGATGTAGCCACCATTGCCGACAGCACTACAGAACCAACGGATAGCGAAGCGCCTGACATGGAAAATCCGGCATAATATTTGCAATATACTTAGTAGCAGAGCGATCTGCGACTCAAAAGTCCCCAACGTGCTGTCGGACAGTGGCTGTGGGGCATTTTAGTTTTTAGGGGTTGCTGTATTTATATCATTTAGAAATAGAAAATCGTCACGTCTTCAGCCTCACCCCACCCGTCTCCAAGGGAGAGGGAGGTGTAATCCGGCTATCCTAACGCCGATTTATTAGTTTGAATTGGCACTAAATGTATTGTTTATAAAATCGAAAGTGCGGCAAAAATGTTCAAATGGAATTTCAATATTCCTCCAGCGTTCATCGTTTGAAAAACTCTTGCCCGGCAAAAATTCCAAACTGATAAACCGTTCATATGGACCACCGTTTTTCAATATTGATTTTGCGTATTCCGTTCCATTAGTCTTATCTAAATACAGTAACGCGCACACAGCAACTTTTTGAAATCGCTCAACCGGGAGTCTGTCAAAGGATAATTCCTTTTCAAGATACTGTGTTATTACCTCACTTTCTTCAGCACCTCCCATCTTCGCCAAAGCATAGCAATATCCTACCATTCCCGCCCTACCGCGTGTAAGAAGCTCACTAATTTTATTTCTTAATTCATACCTATTGTTTGCAAATGCCACCCAAGCGCCAACTAAAGAAGCCCGCCAATTCTCATGAACAAGCAGACTATTAATAACATCATCGGTTGCTATACTACAAGTATTCCCAAAATCAGCAATGAATTTTCCCTTTTCAGGTTCGGGTAGATTCCATATATCTATATTTCCCATCAAACAGCCATAAACCGGGTTTACAAACCGAACAACAATATCGTCCATATCGGGAATTTTACTCCAAATATAACGGTGAGCGGCACAAAAAAAGCCTGCATTGCTGCAGGCTCTATATCATTAGATCTTTTGTTGTACTAAGCTCTACCCATTTTCTTGAGCATACGGCCATGAGCGCGTAAAGCCACTACAAAATTGGGATACTCGTAATACGGCAATCCGAAAGAATTGGCTGTGTTCTTCACGATCTCTGACAACCTTGAATAGTGTACATGCGAGATATGCGGGAACAGATGGTGCTCTATCTGGTAATTAAGTCCGCCGATGAAATAATTCATGATGCGGCTCTTGCGAGAGAAGTTAACTGTGTTCAGCAACTGGTGTACTGCCCAGCTATTGGCCATCTTCCTGTCGTCAGAAGGCGCAGGGAATTCTGCCTCTTCCATAACGTGCGCCAGCTGGAATATTACAGACAGCCCAAAACCGGCTGTGAAATGCAGGATAAGGAAGCCCAGCACTACTGCCTGCCACGACATACCAGAGAACATGATAGGCAACACCAGGATGTAACCAACATATAATACCTTGTACGCAGCCAACTCTAATACCGCCTTAGTAAGCGTTACTTTTTCCTTTTTCAGCAGGCCTTTTTTATCGTAAATAACCAGCAAGCGGAAATCTTTGTAGGTAACCCACTGCAGCGTAAGCAGACAGTACAGGAACCAGCCATATACATGCTGGTAGCGGTGCATATATACCTTTTTGCTATGTGGGGAAAAGCGCATCAATCCACCTGAATCAATGTCTTCATCCAGACCTTCGATATTGGTATACGTATGATGCAGGATGTTGTGCTGTATGCGCCATGTAACATCATAACCACCTACAACATTCACCAGGTCACCAACAATTTTGTTTACGGTCTTATTATCTGAATACGAGCCATGATTGGAATCGTGGTGAACCGAGCATCCGATGCCGATCATACCAAGACCCTGCATGAACCACAGCCCGTAAAACAACACGGGGTGAAAAGCAGCAACACCGGTAATTATTAATATACTGGGAACGAAGAACATGGCCAGCATGGTCACTGTCTTCCACATTATCCTTGAACTGCCGTGAACCGGCACATTATTCTGGGCAAAGAACTCGTCAATGTTTTTCTTTAACGTATCGTAGAAACCCTCTGATCCTTTAGGTGCGAAACGCACAATATCTATTTTACTCAAACTATTTTTTATTAAAACTTATGGTAAAGATAGTCATTTCCGATTATACATCATGTGATTATCGTCACAAAAAAAACCGCTTATACCCCACGGGCATAAGCGGCTGATGACGAGTGTAATTTTGGTACTAATTACCGTCCAGTTCTTTCAGCTTTGTACCAGCATCTGCGGCCTTGTCTGTTTTGTTCAGCACAGTGCACACTTGCTTATAACCGCTAAGCGTTGAATGATAGATGTCATAATCGTTTCCTGTTATGCTCTTCTTTTCGCGTGCAGCATAAATGCTGATCGCTTTTTCGTAAGGCTCCAGCGACTTTGTAAATATGGCATCGCGCTTAGCTTTCAGGTCATTGTACTTCTTCATATCCGCGGCCGAGCTACCGGTAATGGCATTCATCTGGTCGTTCAGATCATAACCCTGCTGATAGTATAGTGTGCCCAATGCGCTGCTGTAAGGGGCATTTTCAGGAGACAGCTTTGTGGCGCGGGTAACTTTTTCTTCTGCCTTAGACCACAGTTCTGCTGCATTTGCAGGCTTCTTGCCATCCTTAGGATTAGCCAGTGTCTGATACAGGATACCGAGGTTGAAGTTCAGATCAGCGTTGTTAGGATCTTTAGCAACGTCGTCTTCCATCTTCTTCATCAGGTCGCCGGTCTTACCGCTGGCCATCAGGGTGTTCATTTCCATGTTCCTGATGTTAGGATCGTTAGGGAATGCTGCACGCGCTTCTGTAATGGCTGCCAGTTGTTCGTTCACCATTTTGTTGGCATTAGCCGCATTGTACTTGTCGTAAGACTCGAGCAATATGATGTAGTTATCCTTGGTCTTACCCATACCTGCAGGATTGCTCTTGATGAGCGCTGAGAGCTGAGCGATAACATCCTCATACTTATTCTGCGCATATGAGCAGCGAACGATCTGTACCTGTGCATTGGCAGATATGGTATCCATATTCTTGCCCATAGGGAATTTTTCGAAACGTTTGCCACCGTTGAGATCGTGTATCTTAACAACGGTCTTCAGCATATTGGCACTCTCTTCGTACCTTTTCTCATTATAGGCATTGATACCGCCATTATAGTAAAT
The DNA here is from genome assembly GCA_947455215.1 of Chitinophagaceae bacterium. Classification (GTDB taxonomy): domain Bacteria; phylum Bacteroidota; class Bacteroidia; order Chitinophagales; family Chitinophagaceae; genus Flavipsychrobacter. The sequence goes on along the minus strand of CANGNA010000009.1, from coordinate 50,031 downwards.
GATGGTGCTGTAATAGAAATAGCCATTTACCTCATCCTTTTCATATTCCGGCTTTACCTCAGCCAGTCTGATCAGCGCTTGTGAAGCTTCGTTGAAGTAGCCGATCGCCTTGGGCTTATCGTTCTTGTTTGTCTCTGCCAGCTTCAGATAGATCTTACCTTTTGCAAACAGGGCCTTCGGCTTTTCTTTTGTCTCAGGGTTAGCAATTGCCCTGTCGATATCCGCTTTTGCTTCGTCCAGGCTATTCGTACTCAGTGCAGTAAGTGCAGATGTTACGTATTTGTCTTGTGCTATGCCGGCATATGTAATACCCAGAGCAGCTACGACCAACAGTGTTTTTTTCATTTATGCTGTATTAATTGTTTCTCTAAAATTGTTTATTCTTCAGTTGGTTCAGCAGGTGTTGCTGTATCGGCCCCATCTCCGGTAGCTTCGCCGCCATCTACTGCATCAGTGCCTTCTTCTGCCTCCTCATCCGATCCTATAACTGCCTGCTCCTTTATTGAGGCTACAGCCGCTATCTTATCTTTATTATCAATGTTGATCAGCTTCACGCCCTGTGCCGCCCTGCTGGTCTCGCGTATCTGCTCTACCTTCATGCGGATGGTGACGCCAGATTCGCAGGTAATGATCAGATCATCTTTCTCATCAACAATAAGCAAGCCTACCAGCGGGCCGGTTTTATCGGTAATGTTCATTGTCTTAACACCCTTGCCGCCACGGTTGGTAACACGGTAAGAAAGTGCATACTTCTGCGGCACGCCATTTTCATCATCTACCGTTATCACATTGCTGGCATCTTCTGCGTGTTCTTCTCCTTCTGCGGCTTCTATCTCGTCCTGCTTTTTGAAGAACGGAGTGCGCTTACCCATACCATTTTCGGAAACAACAAGTATCTGCTTGTTCAGTTCCTTCTTGGAAACGCAGATCATACCTATCACCTCATCGTTGTTCTCATCAAGCTCTATGCCAAATACGCCTATGGCACCGCGGCCCGTAGGGCGCACCTTATCGTGCGGGAAGCATACTGCACGGCCCGAACGAACGGCCATCATTATATAATCATTATCACAAACCAGCGATACATCCAGCAATTCATCACCTTCTTCTATGGTGATGGCGTTTACACCTGTAGAACGCGGACGACTGAAGTCTTCCATCCTTGTTTTCTTGATGATACCTTTTTTGGTACACAGTACAAGGAAGGTATTTTCGATGAAGTCTTTGTCTTCTAGGTTTGGTATATCAATTACCGTACGGATCTTATCATCCGGCGGTATCTGCATCATGTTCTGTATAGCGCGGCCCTTACCGTTACGGTCGCCTTCCGGTATCTCATACACCTTCAGCCAATAGCAGCGTCCTTTTTCTGTAAAGAACATCAGCGTATGGTGCGTAGAGGCTACAAACAGGTGCTCTATAAAATCCTCTTCGCGCGTTTTGCCACCCATGGAACCACGGCCGCCACGGCGCTGCGAGCGGTATTCCGCAGATGATGTACGCTTGATATAACCCAGATGAGAAACTGTGATCACTACATCTTCTTTCTCTATCAGGTCTTCGATGCGCATTTCATCGGCCATGTAGTGTATCTCGCTTTTGCGCTCATCGCCAAATTTCTTCTTCACTTCATCCAGTTCCTCTTTAATGATCTGGTAACGCATACCCTCGTCGGACAGTATGTTCTGCAAGTGAGCGATCAGCTTCATCAACTCGGCATGTTCTTCCTTGATCTTGTTGATCTCCATACCGGTCAGGCGCTGCAAACGCAGTTCCAGCACAGCTTTGGCCTGTATCTCGGTCATACCGAACTGAGTGATGAGGCCATCCCTGGCAACATCGGGCGTTGTAGAATTCCTGATGAGTGCGATCACCGCATCCAGGTGATCCAGGGCTATGAGGTAACCTTCCAGGATATGGGCACGCTTCAGTGCTTCGCGGAGTTCGTATTCCGTCCTCCTCACCACTACATCGTGACGGAAAGAAATGAACTCTGATATCAGCTCTTTAAGGTTCAGCGTACGCGGGCGGCCGTTGACCAGTGCCACGTTGTTGATACCATAAGAGCGTTGCAGCTCGCTATATTTATACAGCTGGTTGATGATGACCTGTGCTACTGCATCGCGGCGCAACTCAACAACAATACGTGTACCTTCTTTATTAGATTCGTTGGCAACGTGTGTGATGCCTTCTATCACCTTGCTGTTTACCAGGAAGCCTATCTTCTCGGTAAGCGCATCGCGGTTTACCTGGTACGGTACATCGGTAATAACGATGGTTTCCTTACCCGATCTGGCGGTCTCCACCGTTACCTTACCACGCAGCACTACCCTGCCGCGGCCGGTATGGAAGCCTTGCTTGATGCCTTCTACACCGTATATGATACCGCCGGTAGGAAAATCGGGGGCCTTTACAAACTTGATCAGCTCATCGATAGTGATCTCGCGATTATCGATGTAAGCGATACAGCCATCTATTACCTCGCTCAGGTTATGTGGCATCATGTTGGTAGCCATACCTACGGCAATACCAGATGAACCGTTGACGAGCAGCTGCGGAATACGCGTAGGCAGTACAGTAGGCTCTTCCAGGCTATCATCGAAGTTGAGGCTGAAGTCGACCGTTTCTTTGTCGATATCTTCCATCATAGCTTCGCCCAGCTTGTGCATACGCACCTCCGTATAACGCATAGCCGCCGGTCCGTCGCCATCGGCAGAACCGAAGTTACCCTGACCATCCACCAGCATATAGCGCATGCTCCATGGCTGTGCCATACGTACTATAGCATCGTAAACCGATGAGTCGCCGTGCGGATGATACTTACCCAGCACCTCGCCCACGATACGGGCAGATTTCTTATGCGGCTTATTGAATGTATTACCGAGCTCGTGCATGGCAAACAAAACCCTGCGGTGCACCGGCTTAAAACCATCACGCACATCGGGCAGCGCACGACCCACAATTACAGACATAGAATAGTCTATATAGGCGGTCTTCATCTGCTCCTCGATGTTGACGGCTACGACCTTATCGTGCTCATCAGGAGTCTCCTGCGGAGATAAACTATCATTTATTTCATCCATAGATAAATCTTGTAGAAAAGATGCGCAAATATAACGTTTTAAGGGCGTATTTACGCTTTAAATGCGGCTATAGAATACGTTAAAATGCCACTTGTGAATAACCCTGTTAATTACGTGCAAACGCTTGTGCTGCAAGGGATTCGAGAGGGCCTCTACACTAAATAAGACGGAACATGGATACGATATCTTGGGTGTGGCTGAAAAAGTTTTAAAAAAGGGTTTGCCTACCTTTACAACCATCAATTATCAAAATGACCATTTATATAAAAAACATGGTATGCGACCGCTGTAAACAAGCGGTAAAAAATGTGCTAGACGCGCAGGCGATAACGACGAAAAATATATTGCTTGGCGAAGCCGAGATAGCTGACGAGCTGACTCCTGTACAGCAAGAAAAGCTGGCTGATGCGCTGAAGGTTGCCGGCTTTGAACTGATAGACGATAAGAAAAGTAGGATAATAGAAAAGATAAAGAACATAGCCATAGACCTGATACACCATAGTGCTGAACCCGCCCGACTGAAGACCAGCGAGATAATAGCCCGAGAGCTGCACTACGACTATCCGTACCTGAGCAACCTATTCTCTTCGGTAGAAGGTATCACCATAGAACAGTTCATCATCAGGCAAAAGATAGAAAAGATAAAGGAGTACATAGTTTACGACGAGCTAAGCCTCGGCGAGATAGCCGATAAGATGGGCTACAGCAGCGTAGCGCACCTGTCGGCACAGTTCAAAAAGATAACCGGCATGTCACCCAGCCAGTTTAAGGGTGTTGGGAATAAGGAAAGGAAAGGGTTGGATGAGGTGCGGTAGACCTATCAATAATGAAATCGCAAAGAAATGATTTCAACAATCGTTTTGCTTATTACTCTATATACTATCCTATGTTCTTTAGTTATGCGCCTGGACCAACAACCTGCCAAATTGTGTTTCAGTTGTTCGGGTTTGCCTATACCTGTAACAGGGTCGTTTTCAATTGACATTAGTAGTGCCGAAATACGTGCCATCGCTTTGATATCTCCGGTAGTTTTCCAATACCTAAGATCCTCCAACGCTTTGGCAGAATAAATTATTTCCAAATGTCAGCAGTATTAATTTTTTTACCCTTCCCTTCGTTCAACTGTTGTATACTTTCCTCAAGGTGCTTTCTGTTAGCTTTTGTAGAAAGTAAGTGCGCTGTTTCATCTGCCTTCAAATACTTTTTGAAAACAGCCTTTACTTTCTTTAATATTTCTTCGTTATCGGTATCCAACAACAATTGCATTAACTCTAACTTTTCTGCCTGCGTATTCATAGTTTAAAATTACAAAATAATGTGTATTCAACTTATGTAACAACGGAATATCATTTACTTCAACCTTAGCCTCCACGTAGCCTGTATACGCGGTGGTTTACCGGGGCTGGCCAATTGTTCGGGGGTAAGGTTGGCGATGACATATTTTATGGAGCCCATTGCCAGGTAGTCCTCTTCAGCCTCTTTATCCACGACAAAGCCTTGCTCGTTGAAAAATGCTTCCGCATGCTCAAAACTGTCAAACTTCTTTTCTTCCACTTTGTGCTGCTCCAGGTACTTTTCCAACTCATCGTTTGTATTCATCTGCGAATAACTGTCTCTCATCTTCACGTACACATCAGCAGTTATCCAATAGCCACCACGCTCTTGCAGTACATTGCGAATGATGCTGCACAGCTGTTTCTTTTCTTCCCACTCCAGGTACATCAGCAGGCCTTCGTTCACTATTGCCAACTCACCTGCAGGGAATTTATTGACGATCTCCCTGAACGCTGCTTCGTCCAGGGCATTCAAGGGTAAAATTTCAAGTGTGCCTTTGGGCTGTATATGCGCCTGCAGCTCAGCCGCCATTTGCTGTTTGGTAGCTATCAGTTCGGGCAGGTCGGTATCTATGTATGTTACCGGCTTGTCTTGCACAGCAGCCAGGCCACGGAAAGAAAAGCCTGAAGAGAGCTCAAGTATATTGTGAATAGCTAACCCGGCCAATAGCTGATCGATGCTCTTATAGCGCAACTCGAAATGCACCATCCGCATTGCTGCGGTAATGTCTATACTTTCCGGCTGCAGCGTGTAAACACCAGGGCGGGAGATCAACTCTGCAGTTTCTCTGGCAAACGGGATATCTGTATACCCTTTAGATAATAGCAGCAACTTAGCCGTTGGGCTGATAGAAGAATAGTTTTTCTGTTCCATGGCAGATAAATGAGGATGTAAATGTAGCGCTAATTCTCATCAGCGATAGAAGTGCCCACAATCTGGGTATCGATATCTACGCTCAAATTTAAGGCAGACAACCGGCGTATCGTTTCTGCATCCAGATGTATACCTGTATCACCGCTTACATACTGGCGTCTGTAAACTGATATGTAGGCTGCTCCGATTTGTGTCAACTTCAACACACCCGCAGCATCTTTTTCCAGTTCTGTGAGCAATAATTGTAATTGCGTTTCCAGGTCGTACGATTCGCCAACAAACAGTTGATAGCCCACCTTACTGAACATACGGTTGAGCCCGGCATTTTGTGCATTCTCACCTTTAGACCAGCCTGACAGTGGTTTCAAAGACAGGCACCCAGCTAAGTCGGCATATGCCAATTTAGGGGACGTAGCATTGAACGAAACCGTATTTGCTGAACGCACATACACAAAATCGATCGCTGGCTCCGGGAGTTTCGTCAGGTGGACCTCTAAAAAAAAGCCTGCTTTAAATGCCAGGTACACCCCTACCATACCATTTGGCAGTCTCATATCTACCCGCACCACCTTTGGCAAACCGTTTTCCAATTCCAGATCATTATTTTTCAGATATTGTTTGGTCACCTCGAATTCCGGATGTAATGCTTCGTTTATGGCTCTATCGATATATTTCTGTTCATCCTTATTTTCGCTCTGCATGGCCTAAATGTATAAGATAGTAGCGACTACTGCAAAACGCACAAAATCCTGTAAAACCTTTCCAAAATTGTATAACGCTTTATTGGGCAACGTTGCTGACCTTTGTGTGAGCAAAGAATGAAAACGATAAAGAAGACATTCCCGGTAACTGGTATGACCTGCGCCTCTTGCGCCAGGACGGTAGAAAATGTACTGAAGGGCCAGAAGGGCATTAAAAGTGCAGCGGTGAACTATGCCAATGCACAGGCGCTGCTGGATTACGATCCTGCCGAGGCTAACCTGCCACACATACAACAGGTTATTGAAGGTATAGGCTATGGCATTATTGCCGATGAGCATGTAACTGCCGAGGATATTGAGACCATCAACAAAAAAGCTTACCGCAGGCTGGTCATCAGCACTACCCTTTCGCTCCTTTTCAGCGCTCCGCTGGTAGTCATTGCCATGGCGGGCATGCACCTGCCTTATGCCAATTATATTATGTGGGCATTGGCCACGCCGGTCATCGTATTATTTGGCGGCCGGTTCTTTGTAGGTGCGTGGAAGCAACTATCGCATTTCTCCGCCAATATGGATACACTGGTGGCACTGAGCACAGGTATTGCTTATATCTTTTCCGTATACAACACTTTATATCCCCAGTACTTTACCAGCCGCGGGTTGGAGGCGCCCGTTTACTTCGAGGCGTCGGCCGTGGTGATATCTTTCATTCTCCTTGGCAAACTGCTGGAAGATAAGGCCAGGACCAATACCTCATCGGCCATAAAGAAGCTGATGGGGCTGCAACCTAAATCTATGTTCCGGGTGAACGCAGCCGGGGAAGAAGAAATAGTAATGCTGCACGAGGTGCAGGCGGGCGATATAATAGTAGTAAAGCCGGGCGACCGTGTAGCAGTAGATGGCGTGGTGGTGAATGGACATTCGTACGTAGATGAAAGCATGATAAGTGGCGAACCGCTGGCTGTTGAAAAACGAGAGGGCGCCAAGGTATTTGCCGGCACCATTAACCAGAAGGGCAGCTTTCAGTTTCGGGCCGAGAAGGTAGGTGCGGACACACTACTGGCACAGATCATAAAAAAAGTACAGGAAGCGCAAGGCAGTAAAGCGACCATACAGCAACTGGCAGATAAGATAGCAGGTATTTTTGTCCCTGTCATCATTCTGATATCGGCTATCACTTATGGCCTGTGGGTAGCATATGGCGGCGAGGATGGTGTAGCTCATGGCCTGCTATCTGTAATAACCGTCCTCATCATTGCCTGTCCGTGCGCATTGGGGCTGGCAACCCCTACGGCCATTATAACCGGTGTGGGTAAGGGTGCGGAGAACGGCATACTGGTAAAGGATGCAGAGAGCCTGGAGACACTACACAAGGTAACCGACATCATCTTCGACAAGACAGGCACGCTGACCGAGGGCACACCGGAGGTGATAGACATAGCATGGGCTGCGGATGTGAATAAGGACACACTATCGTCTGTCATCTACAGCATGGAGTTGTTATCGGAGCATCCGCTGGCAACAGCAGTAACATCGTTCTTCAAAGAGCTGGGCATGGCCCGTGCCGAGATCAATTCTTTCAGTAGTATTACGGGCAGTGGCATTACTGCCATCAACAATGGCACCATTTACTTTATCGGCAGCAGGAAGCTGTTGGACTCTATGAATATTCCTGTGCCGACGACGCTCATAGACCAGGCAGCGCAATGGTCAGAGCGTTCCAACATAGTCATCTGGATAGCTAATCCATTTGGGGCACTGGCAGCTATTGCTATATCAGACAAAATAAAACTATCGTCGTATACGGCTGTGCAGCACCTGCAGATAATGGGCATCAAAACACACATGCTGACCGGCGATAGTGAACGAACAGCATATACCATAGCTGCTGATGCGGGGATAACCAGTTACAAGGCCGAACTATCGCCTAACGACAAATCTGAATTCATCAAATCGCTGCAGTCGGGCGGGCATATAGTAGCCATGGTAGGTGATGGCATCAACGATAGCCAGGCACTTGCACAGGCAGATGCCAGCATAGCAATGGGCAAAGGCACTGATATAGCCATGGACGTAGCCAAGATCACGCTGATGTCGTCGGACCTGAGGCAGATACCTAAGGCGATACAGCTGTCGGCAGCAACGGTGGCCACCATCAAACAAAATCTGTTCTGGGCATTTTTCTACAATGTGATCGCCATACCGATTGCCGCAGGTGCGCTGTACCCCGTGAACGGCTTTATGCTGAATCCCATGATAGCGGGTGCGGCCATGGCCATGAGTTCGGTAAGCGTGGTGACCAATAGCCTGCGACTGAAATGGAAACACCTTGACTGATAAGGATTAGGATATTTTTATAGATACATCTGTTACCTTTGCAATAGTGAAACGTTTTTTAGTAACCATATTAAGCATCTTGTACATGGCCAGCGCCATGGGCGCTACGGTAGAATTCCACTACTGTATGGGGCGCAATATGGGTGCTAATTTCGTGCATAAGAGCGATGACCTGTGCCGCAAATGTGGCATGCATAAAAGCAAGAGCAAGGGTTGCTGCCACGATGAGCACAAAGTGATAAAAACAGCGGAACACCATGCGGTGAACAACAATACCGGGCATACCCATTTTGTTGCCATTGTGCCACCACAGCCCCACTACTACGATCAACAACCCTGCATTTATGCAGAGCCTGTATCACTCACCTATTCAGCCCACGCTCCACCAGATGAGTTACCGGGTTGTCCTATTTATATTCTCTTCCGCAATCTGCGCATATGATACCCATAAGGCTTATGCCTTGTATTACCCCCGGCGTATAGCGCCATAATTTGGCGGAGCTTTCCGCAACGTATCATATTTCAATCAACAAAAAAACAGTAACAAAATGACAACTATTAAAGCAATAGCTACTGCTATATTCATGTGTGCAGGTATCTCTTCATTTGCAGCATCTAAGACAGAAAACATCAAGGTATCGGGCAATTGCGGCCAGTGCGAGAAGACAATAGAAAAGGCTGCTAAAAAAGCAGGCGCTACTGAAGCCAAATGGGACGAAGACACTAAAGTGCTGGTAGTAACCTACGACGATGCCAAAACCAGCAACGACGCCATACAGAAGAGCGTAGCAGCCAGCGGCTACGACACCGAGAAGTATACAGGCGACATGAAAGCCTACAAGAATCTGCACAGCTGCTGCCAGTACGACAACAAGCGCGCAAAATAATTGACTCACCATACCGGGGCGAAATATTTTGCCCCGGTATTTCAACAATATTGATACCAATGAAAAAGATAATGGTAGTAGCCATGCTATTGCTCAGCGCAACAGCTATGGCACAAATAAAATCGGCCACGCTTACGGCCAGTGGCCTTACGTGCAGTATGTGCAGTAAAGCCATCTTCAAGTCGCTGTCTAAAATAGCATTCATCAAGAACATAGATGTAGATGTAGAAAAATCGACCTACACACTACAATTCAAAGAAGGCGAAAAGATAATATTGGATGACGTTAAAAAAGCGGTAACCGATGCAGGATTTGCAGTAGCAGATCTGCAGGTAACTATGACGTTCAACAATGCTGAGGTGTTTAATGATGCGCATGTAACCGTGGATGGCAATACTTTTCATTTCCTGAATGTGACCAAACAAACACTACAGGGAGATAAAACAGTGCGCCTGATAGACAAGAACTATGTTACCTCCGCGGAACATAAGAAGTATAAAAAATTCACCAGCATGGCATGTTTCGAAACGGGCGTAATGGGCAGTTGCTGCCCGGGAGGTAAAGGCGCCGCAAAACGAGTATACCATGTTACGATGTAAAATAGCAGGTGTCGCTCTGCTGGCATTGCTGTCGGTACACGGCCAGGCGCAGGAACTGTTTGTGTATAACGAACCCGCCAGTAATATGCCTGCCCGTTCGGCCGGCATACGTATTACTAACTGGATAATGGGCGAGACCGGCACCAACAATATCAATTACCACTTGCTGCCGGAAATAATGGTTGGTGTTAATCACAACCTGATGCTACATGCCGAGGCGTTCATCAGCAACAGGACACAGAGTCTGAAGGCGGAAGGTGGTGGACTGTATGCCAAGTATCGCATTTATACGCACGACAAAATGTATCACCATTTCCGTATGGCTGTTTTTGCCCGCGGCAGTATGAACAACAGCGATATACACCAGGAGGAGATACAAACCAATGCCCACAATACCGGCTATCAACTGGGATTGATAAGCACGCAGTTACTGCATAAAACAGCATTATCGCTCACTGCTTACTACGAGCATGACTATAATAACTACGGCGGCAATGAACTACCTGCCAACCTTGCAGATAAGGCTTTGAACTTCAATTTCTCGTCGGGGCATCTATTCTATCCTGTGCATTATAAAGGATATAAACAAACCAATATCAATGTAATGGTCGAGGCGATGAGCCAGCTGCTGCCGCAGAATGGAAAGCGTTTTATTGATATCGCACCATCGGTACAGTTCATATTCAACAGCCAGACGCGGATAGACATTGGCTACAGGCAAGAGTTATATAGCACGATGCAGCGAACGGCTCCAAATGGACTACTGGTTCGGGTAGAGCATCTTTTGTTCAATATATTTTAAGAGAAAAGCGGGCTAGCCCGCTTTTTTATGCTTCTTCATTAGTAAAAAATGGATCTGTTCCTCCGCCGGACAGTGGAAAGTTGGTATCAAGTTCTTTTTTGAACGCGTGGTCTTCGGCCTGTTGTTCCTTTTCCTCTGCATCAGTAGCATCCTCTTTTTCTTCATTCTTATCGTTCCCCGAACGGTCTGTAGCATTACTGTATTTACCATTCAATGCCTCTTCGGTATCCTTATTTTCAAACATAGCCATTCTTTTAGTTTCAACGGAATTGCAAGAAAATGATGCCATCAATAGCTTAAATAATATTGGTATTTTTGCAACCATGGAAAACACAGGCAAAAAACCATCGGCAGTGGCCGGATTACTGGGTATGAAATGCCCTAATTGCAGGAAAGGTTTTGTGTTTAAGAATAAGAGTATATTCCCACTCGGGCAGATAACAGAGTTAAAAGAACACTGCCCCGTATGCGAGCAAAAACTGATCTCTGAAAAAAACAACGGGGCCGGTATGAACTATGCCCTTACGATGCTGGTATTCCTACTGAATATTGTGTGGTATTGCCCTCTCTATCTATATCTGAAAAAGAACCCTAACGAAAACTGGTACGAGAACAACAGCGTTGAATGGTACCTTGTATCAAGCATATTGGTTGTTACGCTGTTACAGCCATGGTTGATGCGGATGTCGCGAATGACGTACCTCTATATGTATGTAGGCTCAGGCGCGGATAAGAACATGTTTTAACACCCACACCCAACTGCGAGAAAACGGCACTTACCTTTTTAACAAAGCTATTTACCGATCAATACTTATCCTGATTAAACGGGCATGGTATTTTTACGTCAAAAAGCAACAAAATGATAAATGCCATGGAGCCAAGAAAACCAATAGACAACAGCGTATTTCTATCTACACTTACAGGTGTGGTATTATTGATAGCCAGCCTGGCCACCATACTTATGGGTGTTAATACTACCACAACCGAGAAACCGTATATAGTTACTGCGTTAGCTATTGGTGCTTCAGCGATGGCGCTATTAGTCAACGCACTACGGAGAGACCGACGCTTGAGTGCATAAATAAACGGCTACCTCTGCCGAGATAACGGTTTATACAATTTCAAATAATTTTAGTGCGCCATTGCAGCTTCGTAATGTGCTGAGTTCAGTTCAGCATTGGCCTTTTCTGCGGCCTCTATAGGAGCAAAACTTGATAGTGGCTCGCCTTTATCTTTGCGTACCGCCGTAGTATGCTCAAAGTGGGCAGAAGGTTTCCCATCTTTTGTCACTACTGTCCACTTATCGCTGAGTGTATATACTTCTTTTACTCCAAGATTGATCATTGGTTCTATAGCCAAAACCTGGCCTGCGCGTATCTTCTTACCATCACCCTTACGACCAAAATTTGGCACCTGCGGATCTTCATGCAGCTTACGGCCTACGCCATGCCCTACCAGCTCACGCACTACACCATAGCCATTCTGACGAGCTGTAAAATCCTCCACAGCGAAGGATATATCCCCAATTCGGTTGCCATCATGCGCCTGGGCAATGCCCCTGTACAACGACTCTTTGGTATCGCGCAACAGTTTAAGCACCTCAGGTTTAACCTCTCCTACAGCAAATGTGTAGGCGGAATCGCCATGGTAGTTGTTCATGAATACGCCGCAGTCTACCGATATGATATCACCATCCTTCAACACATGGCTACCCGGCATGCCGTGTACCACCACTTCGTTTACAGATATACAGAGCGAGTAAGGAAAGCCACCGTATCCTTTAAAGGATGGCACACCGCCGTTATCCCTAATAAATGCTTCCGCCATCTTATCGATAGACAGTGTAGTGATACCCGGCTTTAAAAATTTAGCCACCTCTGTTAAGGTGGCAGAAACCATTAGAGCACTTTTGCGGATGATCTCGATCTCCTCATTACTCCTGATATATACCATTAATTTAAAATATAAAATAGTAAAAAAAATCTGCTATGGTAACTAAATACCATAGCAGACAAAATTATTTATTAGGCAGATATACCTTTTGCTGAAGATGGAGCCGATGTATTACCGATCGTATTACGACCAGTGATACGGCCGGTCTTCATCAGACCGTCGTAGTGGTTCATCAGCAAATAGCTTTCTACCTGCTGAAGTGTATCAAGGATAACACCTACGCCTATGAGCATTGAAGTACCACCGAAGAAATAAGAAAAACCGCTGGTAACACCTACTGCTGAAGCTATACCAGGTAGTATACCTGCAACCGCCAGGAACACAGCACCCGGAAGAGTGATACGGTCCATGATAGTAGCGATGTAGTTAGCAGTGTCTTCGCCCGGCTTAACACCCGGTATGAAGCTGTTGTTACGTTTCAGGTTATCGGCCATTTCTGTTGGGTTGAAGATCAACGCCGTGTAGAAATAGGTAAAGGCGATCACCATTACAGAGTAGATGAGGTTGTACCACAGGGAGTGGTTATCAGACAGTGCGTTGATGAAACCTGAAGCAGTTTCGCTGGTTGCATAACCACGGAACACAGTAGGTATGAACATCATTGCCTGGGCAAAGATGATAGGCATAACACCTGCAGAGTTAACTTTCAGCGGAATGAAGTCGCGGCTGCCACTTACTTCGTTAGCAGCGTTTGAGCTACCAATGATACGACGGGCGTAGTTCAGCGGTATCTTACGAACACCCTGTGTAAGAAGGATAAGACCAACTACAACAGCGATGAACACAGCTATTTCGATAAGCAATACAAGTAAACCACCTGCACCTGCACCACTTGCAGTTTTGTCGGTAAATTCCTGGGCAATAGCATTAGGGAAACGAGCAAGGATACCTACCATGATGATGAGGGACGTACCGTTACCAATACCACGATCAGTGATCTTTTCGCCCATCCACATTACGAACAATGTACCTGCAGTAAGAATAACAACAGTAGACAACCAGAAAACAAAACCGCTGTAGTTAGCAGCTATAGCACCAGCATAAGGCTGGGTGTTGAGCAGATAAGTAACGTAAGCACTTGCCTGGAGCGCTGTAACACCAACTGTGAGGTAACGTGTCCATTGGTTGATCTTGCGGCGGCCGCTGTCTTCGCGCTGCATCTTAGCTACCTGGGGTATAACGATACCGGCAAGTTGCATAAAGATAGACGCGGAGATGTACGGCATAACACCCAATGCAAAAATAGAGGCCCTGTTGAAGGCGCCACCAGCGAACATATTGAGTATACCTAAGAGTCCACCACCAGCATTACCTGACTCGTCGATCATCGTAGGGTTGATACCCGGGAGCGTGATCAGGCAGCCAATACGATATACCAATACCAACAAAATGGTATAGACTATACGTTTGCGAAGCTCGTCAATACTCCAGATATTCTTAAGCTTATCTACTAATTTCTTCACAGTAACTATTGTTAATCAAAAATGAAATGCGAATAAACGAAAAAAGGCGCACTTATCCAAAAATGCGCCTTAGTTTAAATGTTATTTATATCAACTCTACAGTGGCACCTGCTGCGAGCAGAGCTTCTTTTGCTTTAGCGCTGATCTTGCTTACTTTGAAAGTAATGTTAGCCTTAACTTCACCATTACCGAGGATCTTGATCATATCGGTACGGTTGATGAGACCGTTGATGTACAACACCTCAGGAGTGAACTCAGTGATGTTATATTTCTCAATAAAGAAGTCGATCTGACCGAGGTTGAACACCTTATAGTCAACACGGAACGGGTTTTTGAAACCACGCTTAGGCATACGGCGCTGGATAGGCATCTGGCCACCTTCGTGACCTTTCTTAGCCTGGTAACCAGTACGGCCCTGCTGACCCTTGTTACCACGAGTAGATGTGCCACCATGGCCACTACCTTCACCACGACCAATACGTTTTACTTTCTTTACCGAACCTTCGGCAGGCTTTAAATTATGCAGTTGCATTGTTTACGATTTTTAAACTTGCGCGGAATGTAAAACCGCTCGCAAATCAGTTAAATAAATTATTATGCTTGTTCTACCTTAACCAGGTGGTGTACAGCCTTAACCATACCCATGATCTGCGGAGTACCTTCTACTTCTACAGAATGGTGCATTTTACGCAGGCCAAGAGCCTTCAGCGTGCGCTTCTGGCGCTCCATGCGATCGATGCCGCTTTTTACCTGAGTGATCTTTATCTTAGACATATCTAAAAAACTAAAAAAATTAAAGTAATAATTCAAAAGTTCGCAGGTATTAACCGTTGAATACTTTCTTCAGGTTAATGTTACGGTCTTTAGCTACCTGTATTGGCTCGCGAAGCATAGCCAGGGCAGTGAATGTAGCCTTAACCACGTTATGCGGATTTGCAGAACCCAAAGACTTAGACAGGATGTCGGTAACTCCGGCGGCCTCAAGTACAGCACGCATGCTACCACCTGCGATAACACCAGTACCATGTGCTGCTGGCTTTATCAACACCTTAGCTGCACCTTCCTTAGCAAACTGCTCGTGAGGAATAGTACCGTGCATAACAGGAACCTTGATCAGGTTCTTCTTAGCATCATCGATACCCTTTGTGATAGCTTCCTGAACTTCTTTTGCTTTACCCAGGCCATGACCAACAACGCCGTTGCCATTACCTACAACCACAAGAGCTGAAAAGCTGAAAGCGCGGCCACCCTTTGTAGTCTTAACCACACGGTTGATAGCTACTACCTTTTCAGTCAATTCGAGGTCTCCCCCTTTAATGCGATTTATGTTTGCTTTCATATTATAATGTGAACCAGCCGAGTGCCGATCCGAAATTTGCTGATTAATAATTAGAATTTAAGGCCACCTTCGCGTGCACCGTCTGCTACAGACTTAACACGGCCATGATATAAATAACCACCGCGATCGAAAACGCAAGCTGTAAGACCGAGTGCTATAGCTTTCTGGGCGATAGCCTTACCAACCATTACAGACTTTTCAGATTTAGTACCGCTTGCTGCAGCGATATCCTTCTGGCGGCTGTTGGCAGAAGCCAGCGTAGTACCGGTCCTATCGTCTATCAGCTGAGCATAAATATCACTATTGCTGCGGAATACAGACAGCCTGGGCATCTGTGCTGTGCCAGAAACTTTGGCACGAATACGCCAGCGGAGTTTCTGACGGCGAACTACTTTTGCATCTAAAGACATATTATCTTGTTTTTACGGGCTCATCCTGTTGTATAAGGATGGCTGCCGGAGATTAAACTAAGTTTGTTATTCAAGTAAGCTTTCAGCAGATAAACAAGTTGCTCGCGCAACTTGTTTATCTTACTGTGTAAGCCTTTATTATTTACCGGCTGATTTACCTGCCTTGCGACGTACGATCTCATCAGAGTAACGAACACCCTTACCTTTGTATGGTTCAGGCTTACGCAGGCTGCGGAGCTTTGCAGCTACCTGGCCGAGCAATTGCTTATCTATTGATTCGAGGATGATCCTTGGATTCTGGCCTTTTTCAGCTATTGCGTTAGCCTTGATCTCTTTAGGCAGATCCATGATAATGTTGTGAGAGAAACCCAGTGCCAGGTCTATCTGCTGGCCGTTAACAGCAGCACGATAACCCACACCTACCAGTTCCAGCTCTTTCTTAAAGCCAGTGGTAACACCAGTTACCATGTTAGCTATCAGTGAGCGGTACAGACCATGCAGCGCGCGGTGGCGGATCTGGTCAGTAGGACGTTCAACAACAAGCTCACCATTCTCTACCTTGATAGTGATATCACGGTCGATGGCTTGCTTCAATTCGCCCTTAGGGCCTTTTACGGTCAGTTCGTTAGCTGCATTTACAGTAGCAGTAACACCGTTTGCAAGAACTACAGGCTTTTTACCTATACGAGACATAAAATAAAAAATAAAAAATTGAACTAATTGCTGTTTTCAGTTACCGTATAGAGAACTTATATTGTCAGCTTTCTCTTTTATATATTATTTCCGGGTGGTTGTCCACCCGGAAACGATGCTTAGTATATGTTGCACATTACTTCACCACCTACATTCTGCGTGCGTGCTTCCTTATCGGTCATCAAACCCTTAGAAGTAGAGATGATAGAGATACCGAGGCCATTCTGAACGCGACGGATATCTGCAGGCTTAGCGTACTGACGAAGACCCGGACGGCTGATACGCTCCAGAGACTTGATAGCAGGCTCTTTTGTTTGCGGATCGTACTTAAGGGCTATTTTGATGAGACCCTGTTTGTTATCTTCTTCGAACTTGTACTTCAGGATATAACCTTTTTCGTAAAGTATTTCGGTGATGCGCTTCTTAACGTTAGATGCCGGGATTTCAACGATGCGATGACGGGCCATCTGAGCGTTACGGATACGGGTCAATAAATCTGCTATTGGATCTGTTACCATTTTTAATTTTAGATTTTGTAAAATAATTGTTACGGGTTTCAGCAAATCGTATGCTGACCTTGAAACTTGTTTCCTTCTTCTACCCTATGAGCAGAACAGGGGTTTACCAGCTTGCTTTCCTTACGCCTGGTATTTTACCATCGAGCGCCATGTCGCGGAAAATGTTACGGCAGATGCCGAAGTGCCTCATATAACCACGAGGACGACCTGTGATCTGGCACCTGTTCTTCAAGCGGACCGCTGATGAATTCTTTGGAAGTGCATCCAGAGCTTCCCAGTTACCTTCTGCTTTAAGAGTGGCACGCTTAGCGGCAAACTTAGCAACCATTTTCTCACGCTTACGCTGACGGGCTTTTACTGATTCTTTAGCCATATTTTGTTATCTGATCCTTTAGTACTTTCTAAAGTAATGTTGTTAAATATATTGTGATGTATGTCAGTGAAAAAACCGGAACAAATGCCCCGGTAATAACTTTACTGAACGCCACCAGTTTTTTCCATGTTCTTGAAAGGCATACCCATCAACTTCAGGAGCTCATAGGCTTCTTCATTGGTAGCAGCAGTGGTCACGAAAGTGATGTCCATACCGCTGATACGAGGCAGCTTATCTATATTGATCTCAGGATAGATGATCTGCTCTGTGATACCCATGGTATAATTACCACGGCCGTCGAAAGACTTTTCGTTGATACCTTTGAAGTCACGTACACGTGGCAGAGACACGGAGATAAAACGATCGAGGAATTCGAACATGTTAACATTACGCAGCGTAACACGGCAGCCAATAGGCATGTTCTTACGCAGCTTAAAGTTAGAGATATCTTTCTTAGACATAGTAGGCACAGCCTTCTGACCGGTGATCATGGTCATTTCGTTTACTGCGTCGTCTATCATCTTCTTGTCAGATACAGAACCCTTAACACCCTGGTTCAGGCATATCTTTACCAGACGTGGGCACTGCATTACTGTTTTGTACCCGAATTTCTTCATCATTGCAGGTACCACTTCATCCCTATACTTATTAAGTAACCTTGGAGAATATGTTGTTGAAGTTGCCATTACTTGATTACCTCCTTAGATTTTTTAGCGATACGAGAAAAACCGGTTTCAGTGCGGATACGTGTTACACGCGTGCCCTTCTTTTCCTTCGCATCCCACAGCATTACGTTAGAGATAGCAATAGCAGCTTCCTGCTTAACGATGCCACCTTGTGGATTCTGCGCGTTAGGCTTCAGGTGCTTGGTTACCATAGCCACACCTTCTACGATGACACGGCTTTCTGATGGTATAACACTAAGCACCTTGCGCGGCGTGGTGCGATCTCTATCGTCACCAGCAATAACAATCACGTTATCGCCCTTCTTGATATTAAACTTTGGTTTGAATCTCTGTTTCACTGTTACTAATATTAAACGTTGACTTTACCCCGTTTTTGATAACGGGCTGCAAAGGTACAACAAATTTTTTACAATACCTCTGGCGCGAGAGAAACTATTTTCATATAGCCTTTATCACGCAATTCGCGGGCTACCGGGCCAAAGATACGCGTGCCACGGGGGTCATCTGAGTTGTTAAGCAGTACTACAGCGTTATCATCGAAACCGATGTAAGAACCATCCCTGCGACGCAGTTTCTTCTTGGTACGAACGATAACTGCTTTTGACACAGTACCCTTCTTCATACCACCACCTGGGATAGCGTCCTTTACGGTAACAACGATCTTATCGCCTATACCAGCGTAATCCTGACCAGAATTACCCAACACACGAATGCAAAGAACTTCTTTGGCACCGCTGTTGTCGGCTACATTGAGCCTGGATTCTTGTTGTATCATCCTAAATAGTTACTTAGCTTTTTCAATAATTTCTACCAGGCGCCAGCGTTTAGTTTTACTAAGCGGACGCGTTTCCATAATACGGACAACATCACCGATGCCGGCAGCATTGTTCTCGTCGTGAGCATGAAAGCTCGATGATTTCTTAAGGAACTTACCGTACAAAGGGTGTTTAACCTTACGCTCCACAACAACAGTGATGCTTTTCATCATCTTATTGCTATGTACTACCCCGATACGGGTTTTCCTGCTTTTTCTTTCAATTGCCATAACGGACTTCAATAATATTTATTAGAAACCTAATTCCCTTTTACGACTTTCAGTCTTCAAACGAGCTATCTGGCGACGCATCTGTTTGATACTAAGCGGATTTTCAATAGGATTAACCGCGTGGCTGAACTTCGTTTTCTTAAGGCGAAGTTCTTCTTCGCTGATCTTTGCGGCCAGCCCTTCATTATCCAGCGAACGATAATCGTCAACTTTCGCCTTGTTTCCTTTTGCCATTGTATTGTTTATTAGTAGTTAGTAATTTGGAGCAAGCCCCATTTTTACTTCCTTATTTACACTGTTAATTATTCACCGGCGTAATCGTGACGCACAACGAACTTCGTCTTGATCGGCAGCTTCTGGGCAGCAAGCTCCATAGCTTCCTGTGCCAGCTGCTGAGGTATACCTTCGATCTCGAACATGATCATACCTGGCTTAACAACTGCAGCCCAAAACTCCAGGCTACCTTTACCTTTACCCATACGCACTTCGGCAGGCTTACGGGTAATTGGCTTGTCAGGGAAGATGCGGATCCACACAGTACCTTCACGCTTCATATGGCGGGTCATTGCCTGGCGTGCAGCTTCTATCTGGCGGTTATTGATCCACTTTGGCTCTAACGCTTTAAGACCAAAAGAACCGAAGGATACAATAGCACCACGTGTTGCGTTACCTCTGATCCTCCCTTTATGGGCCTTACGGTGTTTTACTTTTTTCGGCTGTAACATTGTTACAAAATTATATAAGTATACTAAATATTATTAATGTCTCTTCTCCGGTTATTACCGGTAATTAGCGGCGGCCTCCGCCTGTGTTAGCACCGCGACGATCTCCACCGCCTCCGCTCCTGCGATCACCTCCGCGATCTCCACCACGACGGTCACCACCACGTTCGCCTCCGCGACGGTCACCACGCTCACGGCCACCTTCAGCACCTGCGAAAGTACCAGGGCGGTTGTTACCGCGGCTGTCTGAATTTGCTGAGAAGTTAGGGTTCAGCTCGGCATTGCCCAGTATCTCCCCCTTACAAACCCATATTTTCAAACCGATCTTACCATAAACTGTCATCGCATATACAGAAGCATAATCGATGTCCATACGGTAAGTATGCAATGGTGTACGACCCTGCTTGAACTCTTCTGAACGAGCTATTTCAGCACCATTCAGACGACCACTAGCCTTGATTTTTATACCTTCAGCACCCATCCTCATTGCTGTGGAAATTGCCATCTTAATAGCACGCTTGTAGCTAACGCGGCCTTCGATCTGGCGGGCGATAGTATCACCTACTATCATTGCATCCAGTTCAGGACGACGGATCTCCATGATATTGATCTGAACGTCATCTTTTTTGGTCAGGTTCTTCAGTTCTTCCTTGATACGGTCGACCTCAGTACCACCTTTACCTATTATGATACCAGGCTTTGAAGTATGAATAGTTACGATCAGCTTACCCAGTGTGCGCTCTATAACGATGCGGGAGATACCACCCTTGTTGATACGAGCAGCAAGATAAGTGCGTATTTTGTGATCTTCTACCAGTTTCTGGCCGAAGTCCCTCTTTTCTCCATACCACATTGAATCCCATCCGCGGATGATGCCCAACCTGTTACCTATAGGATTACATTTTTGACCCATTGTACTATTATTGAGTTATGTTGTTATTTATTATGCTTCAGTTTGAATTGCAGGCTGTGGATTACGGCTATCTACAATGATAGTGATGTGGTTGCTGCGCTTGCGTACACGATATGCACGGCCTTGTGGCGCAGGGCGCATCCGCTTCAGAACACGGCCACCATCTACAAATATTGTCTTTACATACAAATTTGCTTCAACAATATCCACACCTTCATTCTTTACTCTCCAGTTAGCTATCGCGCTGAGCAACAGTTTTTCCATTGCTACAGAAGGATGCTTGGTGCTGAATTTCAAAGTATTCAGTGCCTGTTCTACGTCTGTGCCACGTACCAGATCGGCCAGGAGGCGCATTTTACGCGGAGAAGTAGGATAATTTCGTAAGCGAGCTACAGCTTCCATTCTTATTTTATTTTTTACTCCCTTGCCGTTCTGGCAACTGCGGAGTTAACTAATTAACTTATTAACTTTTCAACTTTTGTCTAACAGTATTACTGCTTAGAACCACTGTGACCCTTGAAGTTACGGGTAGGTGCAAATTCACCGAGCTTGTGGCCAACCATATACTCAGTAACATATACCGGTATGAACTTGTTGCCATTGTGCACTGCGAATGTCTGTCCTACGAACTCAGGAGTGATAGTGCTGCGACGGCTCCAGGTCTTTACTACACCCTTCTTTGCTTTGCCTTCGTTTATTGCATCTACCTTACGTCCCAGTTTCGCATCTACATAAGGTCCTTTTCTGATTGAACGAGCCATTTTTTGACTTTTTATCTCCGGGCCCTGAGGGCCTTGAGGAGCGTTTTTATATTAATTTTCTAAAAAACTTTCGGTTCTGTATCAATTGGCGCAGGGCCTATTGATTATTTGTACTTAGAAGACAATTTCTTGCCGTTCTTGCGCTGGATGATCAGCTTGTTTGAACCCTTAGTAGTGCTCCTTGTTGATTCACCTTTAGCGTACTTACCTGTGCGGCTACGTGGGTGACCACCTGAAGACCTACCTTCACCACCACCCATCGGGTGATCTACCGGGTTCATTGCAACACCACGGTTACGTGGGCGAATACCCTTCCAACGGTTGCGGCCTGCTTTACCCATAGACTGGAGTGCGTGGTCGCTGTTAGAAACGATACCTACAGTTGCCATACAAGTGCTGAGCACTTTACGCAGTTCACCGCTTGGCATCTTCAGTACGCAATACTTTTCTTCTTTAGCGCTGAGCTGAGCATAAGTACCCGCAGAGCGAGCCAGTGCACCACCCTTACCAGGCTGCAGTTCGATGTTGTGAATTACAGTACCCAGTGGCATGTTCTTCAGTGCCAGAGCGTTACCAACTTCAGGAGCAACACCTTCGCCGCTGATCACGGTAGCGCCAACTTCAAGACCCTGTGGGGCTATGATGTAACGCTTTTCACCATCTGCATAAGCCAGCAGTGCGATGAACGCTGTACGGTTAGGATCGTATTCTATGGTCTTAACAGTAGCAGGTATGTTATGCTTGTTACGTTTGAAATCTACCAAACGATACATGATCTTGTTACCACCGCCAATGTAGCGCATTGAGCGACGACCCTGAACGTTACGGCCACCAGTGCCGTGCTGATGCTCAAGAAGGCTTTTTTCAGGCACGTTAGTGGTAACTTCCGCGTAAGCGTTACCTATTCTCCAGCGTGTTCCGGCTGTAACCGGTTTGTATTTACGTAATGCCATTTTACTTTTTATTAGCCGGTACGATAATTTGCTAACTAACTAGCTTGTCCGCACCTATTACTTATTTGTTAGTTTTACTTATTCTATAGCCTTAGCTATTAACCCTGGGCAAACAGATCTATTGATTCACCTGCTGCAAGAGATATAACAGCTTTCTTGTAAGAAGGCTTTCTGCCTGAAAGGAAACCAGCCTTTGTATAGCGGGTCTTGTTTTTAGCAGGTACCACTATTGTGTTCACGTCGGTAACTTTCACGCCGTAAAACTCTTCAATAGCTTTCTTTATTTCGAGCTTGTTAGCTGCTTTACCTACTACAAACGTGTAGCGGCCGCTTTTTTCCATCTGGCGATTTACCTTTTCGGTAATTACCGGCCTTACCAACACTTCTGAAAGTTTC
The DNA here is from genome assembly GCA_947455215.1 of Chitinophagaceae bacterium. Lineage (GTDB taxonomy): Bacteria > Bacteroidota > Bacteroidia > Chitinophagales > Chitinophagaceae > Flavipsychrobacter. The sequence continues at coordinate 27,189 of CANGNA010000009.1, read as the reverse complement.
ATCTTTTCTATTTTTATTAGCCGCTATCAAAGAGGCCGTTTATTATTACTATTATTAAGCTTCTACTACAGCCACCTCTTCAGTGAACATCTTAGCAACTGACTCTGTAAATACGATCACATTTGCGTTAGTGATATCGTAAGTATTCAGATCGCTCAGCATAACTGTCTTAGTGTTAGGCACGTTACGGCCGCTGAGGTAAACATTTGCATCATAGTCAGGAAGAACGACCATAGATTTACGGTTGTCGCCACGAACTGCGTCCAGCATTGCTACATATTCGCGTGTTTTTGGAGCTTCCATTTGCAGGTCTTCCACAACTACGATCTTGTTTTCGCGTGCTTTGTAAGTCAGTGCGCTTACCTTGGCCAGATCCTTCACCTTGCGGTTCAGTTTGAAGCCATACAGGTGAGGAACCGGACCGTTTACAGCACCACCACCCTTATACAATGGGTTGCGGATGTTACCTTTACGGGCACCGCCTGTACCTTTCTGTTTGTGCAGTTTCTTAGAAGAACCCTTCACTTCTGCACGTGTCTTTGATTTGTGCGTACCCTGGCGCTGAGCTGCGAGGTATTGTTTTACCGACAGGTAAATACAATGATCATTCGGCTCAATGTTGAAGATATCATCAGGAAGTTCTACTGAACGGCCTGTTTTTGCACCTTTGCTATTTAAAACGTCAACTTGCATGACTAAAATTAATTCTGAATTAAAACAATAGATCCGTTATGACCTGGTACCGAGCCGCTGATAAGAATATAGTTCTGTTCAGGGAAAACTTTTACAACACGCAGTGCCTTGATCTTAACGCGATCAGTACCCATACGGCCAGCCATACGCATGCCTTTAAATACACGGCTTGGATAAGATGAGCCACCTACAGAGCCCGGAGCGCGGGAACGGTCATGCTGGCCATGGGTAGCTTCACCCACACCACTAAAGCCGTGACGTTTTACAACACCCTGGAAGCCTTTACCCTTTGTAGTGCCTACAACGCTTACTTTTTCACCTTCTGTGAAAATTTCGCAGGTAATGCTTTCGCCCAGTTGTTTTTCTATAGAGCAATTGCGGAGTTCTTTTACAACACGTTTAGGAGTCGTGTTTGCTTTCGCGAAGTGATTAACGAGCGCAGAGGGAGTATTCTTCTCTTTTGCCTCGCCAAATGCGATTTGGAGTGCATCGTAACCGTCGGTATCAACGGTCTTCTTTTGAGTGACCACACAAGGCCCAGCTTCGATAATGGTGCAGGCAGTCTGCTTACCATTCGGCTCGAAAATACTGGTCATGCCAATTTTTTTGCCAATTATACCTTTCATTATTATATAATTTTAGTTAAGCGCCCGGAGCCTTGGTTGTGTGGGCCGGGATTAACTTTGTTTCAAACTAATTAAAGAACAAATTTTCCTGTTTACTTACTATACTTCGATACGCAGGAAACACTATTTTATCAAGCCTTGATCTCAACCTCAACACCGCTTGGCAGGTCGAGCTTCGACAGAGCATCTACAGTACGTGAAGAAGAAGTGTAGATGTCCAGCAGACGCTTGTGCGTGCACAACTGGAACTGCTCGCGTGACTTCTTGTTAACGTGCGGTGAACGCAATACGGTAAAGATCTTCTTCTCTGTAGGCAATGGAATGGGGCCTGTAACCACCGCTCCGGTATTGCGCACAGTCTTTACGATCTTGTCTGCTGACTTATCAACCAGGTTGTGATCGTAAGATTTTAGCTTTATTCTGATACGCTGTGACATACTGTTCGTTATATTCTACCCTAAAAATTTGGGACTGCAAAGGTAATGAAGTGTTTTAAACCAACAAACTTTTTTTATAGAAAAGTTTTATTTTTTTAAAAGTTCCTTATTCTCCGCACGTTTTGAACCCACCGCTACTAAAATTCGGACTGCAAAAGTAGGTACTTTTATTAAATTTTGATAAAATATTTTTGATATACACTGAAAATGTTGCCAGTAAAGGCTTACAGCTCTTCAGAAAGGTCTAAAACAGGCAGGCTTTATGTCAGAAAAGCTCCAGCTGAACGCCCCCTTGCCTGCCCTGCGGGCGTTGCTCATTGAAATTAGAAAGCGATATACCCAGCAGGCGTATTTTTTTGCCCTCCAGATCGGTCTTCAGCAATAGTGCCATGGCTGTATCCAACAGTGTTTCAGCGTCATTTACAGGCGCCGGAAACGACTGGCTACGCGTTATGAGCTTGAAATCGTGGTATTTGATCTTTAAAGTAATGGTGCGCCCCTTCAACCCATATTTAGTAACGCTGCGATGCACGTTCTGTGCTATCTTCTGCAGTTCGGTGTTCATCTCATCGATACTGGTCAGATCGTATGGAAAGGTATCTTCCGCCCCCATCGATTTGGTTTCCCTGTGCGGCTGTACTTCCCTGTTATCTATACCACGCACTATACGGTAGTAAAACCCTCCCGATTTACCGAAATGATGCACTAATTCCTGTTCAGTAAGCCGTTTCAGGTCGGCACCGGTATGCAAGCCCATGCGTTTCATCTTCTGAGCTGTTACCTGGCCCACCCCAAAGAATTTTTCCACCGGCAGCTGCTCCATAAAGGTCTCTATATTGTCGGGGGCAATAAAGGTCAACCCATCCGGCTTATTGAGGTCTGAGGCTATTTTAGCGACGAACTTATTGATAGACACACCTGCCGAGGCTGTAAGCTGCAATTCATCTTTTATTGCTTGCTTTATCTGCCGGGCTATCTCTATTGCGCTGCCTATGGCCTGCTTGTCTTCTGTTACGTCCAGGTAAGCCTCATCCAGCGATAGTGGTTCTATAAGGTCGGTATGGCGGGCAAAGATGGCCCTGATGTGATTGGATACCTCTTTATAGGCAGCAAACCTGGGCCGCACAAATATAGCCTGCGGACATAGCTGTAATGCACGTTTAGAGGGCATTGCAGACCGTACACCGAATTTGCGGGCCTCGTAGCTGGCCGTGGCCACTACACCTCCCCTGCCCTCCGGCAAGCCGCCAACCACTATGGGCTTTCCCCTATACTCCGGATTGTCGCGCTGCTCTACAGATGCATAGAAGGCATCCATATCGATATGTATTATTTTTCGTAGCCTCGTTGCGGGATCCTGCGCCATGTTTGTTTTCCGGCCCTTGCCGCGAAATTTTCACTACTCTAAGTTAATATATTTTATCTTGCGCATCGTTTAAGCGTAAAATGCGCTTATTGAACAGCACAGCATAATGGCGAAAAAGTTATACATAGCCCCTTCTACACTCCCCGGTGCAGGCCGTGGCGTTTTTTGCACTGCCGATATAAAGGAGAACGAGGTGATAGAAAATTGCCCTATCCTGATATTCGACAAGGCCGATGATGCACACATCACCAGAACCCTGCTGGCTCACTATGTTTTTGCTTACACCGGGCGTGCATCTATGCTGGCGCTGGGTTTCGGATCGCTGTACAACCACCACATTACACCTAATGCCAAGTATGAACTGGCAGAATATGAAGGGATGGACGAGATGCACAACGAACTGTGCATCACCGCTATAAAACCCATCAAAAAGGGCGAAGAAATATTCATCAACTACGGTCCATTCTACGACGAGAAATACTGGGGAAAATAACCGGCACTTACCTGCTCCCTATATACTGCTCCGCCCTGGAATTGATCTCCTGGCCACCATCGGTGGTATTGTATAAGAAGTTGCGCCAGGCGGCATTGTGCGGCTCACCGGCAATGGTAGTGTGCAACACCTTGTAATCAAAATCTGTTTCCGATGTTTTGTAGAACAGGATCACTGCATTGGCCTCTGTACGGCCCGCCTGGTCCAGCAAGGTATTGTATTGCCACACTTCGTATGGCAACGAGCCTTTTTCATTCACTACAGTTATTATTTCCGATGGCTGGCCATAGCGCAGGTACATAAAACCACGCTCTGTTTCATAACCTACTTTACCATGGCTGGTAAACAGCCTGTTCACCTCCTTCACTTTGTTGGAATATTCCTTCCATGCCCTTTCAGGGTTCTCGGGGTCCAAAGCCGTAAAATGATTATACACATAATAGCGCATGTACATATCCTCAGGGCTCTTCAGGAAGCCATTAATGGATATTGTTTCTGACGGATTACTCACCGGCAGCAGCATTTTCAGTATGGCCTTCATCTGGGCCACATCATACTTTTTAAGGAAGGTTTTGCTCAGGTCTACCACCTTTATATGCTCAATACCGGTATCCTGCATCACATCTTTTTTCTTTTCGGCAACTTCTTGCTTTGGCTGGCGCTTATTGGCACGCTGCAGGAAAATATTTTTAGTCGCTAAAATGTTATTCTTCTTGTCTTTCAGCACAATGTTGAGATAGTAATTGCCCGACTGCAGCTCCGAAATATCGAAGCTTCCCTCTACGAACGGCACATCTTTGGTGGTTAAAGTATCCGTCTTCTGATACTGCATTATAGGGTCGCCACCCGGCTTTTTAGATAAAAAGGCTGTTTGTACCAGTGGAAATTCCTGCGCGGTCAGTTTATCCAGCTGATACACCTCAGTGAAATAATTCACCTTCCACCTGTACGTATCAAAAAAGCTCTCGCACAGCGGGATGAATTGCTTGCCATGCTTCAGGAACGGTGTTTTTATCTGCGAAGCATAGGACGTATCCACGAACTCTATATCACCATAAAACGGCCCCGTTGGCAATTGCCCTGTGCTAAACGTGTCGGTATAATTCGCCACATTCGTAGTATCGTTCAGGTCGGTCAGTTTTACGGTCACCTTGTACTTGCCGGGGCTCAGAAAATAGCGTTTCAGCTCCAGGATGTTCAGGTAAGCCAACTGTTCTACGTTGGCAGCAGGCACGGTTTCGTATACGTACAGGTCACTTTTCAGCACATGGCCGGTATCGTTCACAATGGTCACTGATGTTTTTATACGGGCTATTATCTTCTTGTCTTTATTGGTGCTGAAGTGCACTTTCCTCGGGTTTACCTGCCAGTATATTTCCAGGTAGGGGTTTATCTTTCCCTGGAAAATGGGATCGGGCAGGTAGTACTGGGCATGCGAGAACGCAGCCTCTATGGCAAACAATTGTGACAGGGGGGCCAGTAAAAGCAATATGAGTAGAAACCTGCGCATCCTTTGTGATAATTTTTTGCAAAATACTCTAATATGCACATTATCACATTTGCCTTGCACGTATTTTAACCTTTTCATTCATCTTTGCACCAAAGAATGATAGTAGTAAGCTCATATTTACCGTTCCCGGCCATATCGTGGTGGGGCAATATCGTGCAGGCAGACAGCCTGCTGCACGACGGGCACGAACACTATGAAAAAATGACGCTCCGCAATAAATACCGCATCGCGGGAGCCAATAACCCCATACAGCTGAGCATACCACTGGCCGGCGGCCGCGACCAGCGCATGGCCATGAAAGATATTAGTATTCACAATGATGGCAAGTGGCAGGTGCAGCACTGGCGCACGCTCACATCGGTATATCGGCAATCGCCCTTTTGGGAATTTTACGAACCTACGCTGGAGCAGTTTTTCACTAATAACTACGTGCACCTGGCCGATTTTAACCACCAGGCGCTGTTGTGGTGCATGAAACAACTGAAACTGAACATCCCCACCGGGCAGAGCAGCAGCTACCAGCGTACTTACCCCGAAGGGTATACAGACCTGAGGCAGCCAAAAAAACAGGCAACATCGGCCGAAAACTTCCCGCGGTATTACCAGTTATTTGAAGAACGGACGGGCTTCTTGCCCGACCTGAGCATCCTGGACCTGCTTTTTGCCGAAGGGCCACACACCGCCACCTGGCTGAAGCAGAATGCTCATATATTAACGCAACAATAGCTAAACGGCAGGCCGCCAATTAGTTTTTGACCTCAAAATGTGAGATATTTGCCCACTAATTTCTAAATAATATTAAATAATTTTAGTTTATGTCATTATTCGATAAGATACAAGCCACAGCCTCGTTCATCAAAGGAAAAATTAAAAATCAGCCGGATACCGGCATTATACTGGGCAGTGGCTTGGGCGGTCTTATCGATATGATAGAAAAGGAAACAGAGATCCCTTATTCAGAGATACCGAATTTTCCGCTTTCCACAGTGCAGGGCCACGACGGCAAACTGGTATTTGGTAAGATAGGCAGCCGCAACGTTATCCTGATGGCCGGTCGTTTCCACTACTACGAAGGCTATAACATGCAGGAGGTTACCTTCCCGGTGCGCGTTATGAAGGCGCTGGGCGTGGAAACCCTGTTTGTTTCCAACGCATCCGGCGGCACCAATCCTACCTTTAAGATCGGCGACCTGATGATCATCAACGATCATATCAACCTGTTCCCTGAACACCCGCTGCGCGGCCATAACGACGAGCGCCTGGGCACCCGCTTCCCGGATATGAGTGCAGCCTACGACAAGGGCCTGATAGCCCTGGCGAAGGAAATAGCTGCCGAACGCAATCTTGAAGTGCGCGAAGGTGTATACACGGGTCTGCAGGGACCAACTTTCGAAACTCCATCAGAATATCGTTGGTTGTATCGCAATGGCGGCGATGCAGTAGGCATGAGCACAGTACCTGAAGTGATCGTTGCCCGCCACGGCGACATGAAGGTATTCGCCATCAGCGTGATCACAGACTTGGGCGTTACAGAAGTGCCTGTAACCATTACGCACCAGGAGGTACTGGAGGCAGCCAATGCAGCAGCACCTAAAATGGCATCGTTGGTAGCTACCATCATAGAACGCATGTAATTATAACAGCTAAACACTTACCATAGTTGGGAAAGGCATACAGGAACTGCATAAAATTGCTCTGCTGCACAATAGTATTATTGTGCAGCACACTTGCTGTAGCCCAGCCCACTACCCTGCCTCAGGGCCAGAAACGCGATACTGCTGCTAACAAAACGAACACCAGCACCTGGAAGAACGAGGATGCTGATGTGTATTACGAATTACTGCACTCCGCTCTGAAACTAAGACCCGATACCGGCTTGCATACTTTCCAGCGTAGGCCGTTTGTAGGCACCTGGGCGCGCGACATGGGCAACCCCGGCAGCCCGGTATACAACCTGCAGTTCACGCCTGAGAATCGTGTAGGCCCATCGCTGGGCTATCATATTTTCGATGCGTATCGCTTCCAGTTAGACTCGCTGGAGTTTTATAACACCAACCGTCCCTATTCGGTATTCAATTATACGCTGGGCAGCAGGCTGGAGCAGGTGGCCAGTATATCGCACTCGCAGAACATAAGGCCCAACTGGAACTTTATGGTGGAATACCGTAAGATCAACACCCCCGGCTTTTATAAGATACAGCGCAACAACCACGACAATGCCCGCCTGAGCACCAATTACAAGAGCCTGAACAAACGCTATGTGCTATTTGCCGGCATGGTATACAACAAAGAGCAGCACGATGAGAACGGCGGCATAGTTAACGATAGCGAACTGGCCGACAATAGCTATACCGACCGTAAGACGCTGGATGTGGTGTACCAAAACACCGCCTACAGCATCACCCGCTCTACGATTACCAATATGCAGCGCGACTTTGGCATAGTGCTACAACACAGCTATACCTGGGGACCTATTGATACTGTTTATAATGCCGACTCCACCCAATATACCTACACACTTAAGCCACGCTTCAGTGTGATGCATAAAATGGAACTGAGTACAGAGAAACACCTGTATAAAGATCTGGCGCCCGATTCTGTGCGCTATGTACCTTTCTTCAATACTGCTTTTGCACACACCGGTTCAGCTTATTATGTCAACGGTGGCGACTCCGTGGTAACGCAGCAGAAATGGTTCTGGATAGATAATAAACTGCTTCTGAATGGCTTCATCGGCAACCCCGGTTCTCCGCTTACTTTCAGTGCGGGCGTAGGTAACAGGTTCGATGAGTTTATTGCCACACCTGCTTATAATGTGAATCTTGACCGGTCCAGGATAGTAAGCAATTACCTGGCCGGCGAGATAAAGAAAGAAGCTTTAAAGGCCGGCCAGTGGGGCTATGGTGCTCATTTGCTGTTCTACCTTACCGGCGACTATGCCGGCAATTTCGACCTCGATGCATCGATAGGCAAAGACCTGAACAACAATAAAGGCGGCTTTATAGCTGGCTTCCGCCAAATGCTGGGCTCGTCGCCATACAGCTATGCCAATTACGAGAACAAATATGCGCAGCTCAGCTGGTCGTTCAAGAGCGAAAGCATCACCATGGCCTATGCCACGCTCGACATCAGGAAGATAAACCTGCAGGCCGGCGTACGCAATTACGTTATCGACAATTACATTTACCTCAATAGCAACCGTACACCAACACAATACAGCACTGCATTCAACATAGGCCAGGCATGGATACGCAAAATGTTCAGGGCAGGGCACTTCTACCTGGACAATGAGCTCATCTACCAGCAAACGGCAGATAACGCTCCAGTTAACATACCTCAATTAATGGGCAGGCACCAGTTCTCTTACGAACATACTATGTTCAAGCAGGCGCTAAAGGTGGCTACGGGACTGGAAGTTCGCTATAATACCGCTTATCACCCTGCGGGTTACGACCCTCAGCTCAACCGCTTCTTTTACCAGGATAAGATATACACCGGCAACACGCCAGAATTATCAGTATTTCTCAACTTCAGGGTAAAGCACTTCCGCGCATTCATTATGGCCGATCAGCTGAACCAGTTCTTTGCACGCAATACGCTGCTGTACACAGGCGTACCTGTTTACAATTTCTTTGGCACAGGCACTACCAACACGCCTATGTATGCCGCGCAGAACTTTATGCTGCGCTTCGGCTTCAGCTGGGTGCTGGTCAATTAATTCTGGGGCTGCCCCATCTCTTTAAATATCAACTCATACTTACGCGCAGAATCAGCCTGGCCCAAACCGCGGTACGAATACATCATATTCTCGTAGGTAGACCTGAATTGGGGGTTAGCTGATATCGCCTTGTAGAGATACTGTTTCGCGGTATCAAAAAGTGCTGGATCATGATTGTTGATGGCCAATGTATTGTAACACAATCCCAGGTTGGAATAAGCATTAACAAACTTCGGGCTCTGCGCCAGCGCCATCTTACAGTAGCGTATCGACTCATCAATACGATGCTTCATGAAGTACACACCCGCCAGGTTGTTCATGGCCACCAGGAATTTAGGATTCAACTGTAGCGCTCTTACATTATGCACCTCTGCAGAATCGAACTGGTTGATCTTGAAATAGGCATCACCCAATGCTGCATGTGCATCATCGTATATCGGATATACTTCTATAGCCTTGCGCAGGTACGTCATGCCTTCGTTTATTATCTGGTTACGCACCACTGGGTTGCCCTCACGTGCTGCGTTCTCCGTTACCAGCTCTGTACCCAGATAGTAGTTAAGGCGCGCATCATTAGGTGCATTCACCACATCGGCCCTGAAGAGTGTAGGGTTATCCAGCCACTCCTTGTTCCTGTTGAACACAATACCTGCAAATACCAGGCACACAGGCACAGCGACGCCCATTACCTTACCTGTTTGCAATACAGGCATATCCCATACACCACTGCCCAAAAACTGTACTACCAGCATGGCTATGGCCAGGCAAAAACCTGCAGAGGCAAAGAAGAGAAAACGCTCCGCCATGGCAGCACCTATCAGGAACGGGATATTGGAGAACAAAGCTATGGTGGCCATAAAGAACAATATGGCAAAGGCATACGGATCTTTAGGCGTTTTCACCAGCCTGTAAATACCATACACACCCAGGCCCGCATAAGCCACCAGCGAAAGGATAACAAAAGGATCGCCCAGGGTGGTGAATGGTATGCTGTTGTAAGAATAATCGCAGATGAGCGGATAAGGTACGAACAGCATCTTCATGTACTTGCCCAATATCAGCAACTCCGTGGCAAAGGCAGCTATCGCCGATGGTGGCTTGGCCAGTATATTATCCATGAACACTACCTCCGAAGAAGTATTGGCATCATACTTACTCAATACCGCATACCTTATGCCCAGGAACAACACCGTAACAATAGCAGCCGCAGCAGTTATCTTGATACTCTTTGCCTTGTCTTCGTTGCGGTAAAAGAAGAAGATGAAGGGGATAACGCCTATAAAACTGATCACCGTTTCTTTCGAAAGGAACGACAGGAAGAAACACAAAGCACCTAACACCAGGTGTTTCATTTTATCACCCTTCAGATAATCCATGAACATATTCAGGCTCAGGAACGCAAAGAAGAAACACAGTAGTTCATCGCGGCTTTTGATGTTGGCCACTACTTCCGTATGTATAGGATGCAAAGCAAACAGCAGCGCTGCTAAAAAGGCTACAGCAGTGCGCTTACCTTCAAAAAGCTTGTCCAAAAACAGGAACAGGAATATAACACCACCGGCAAATACCAGTATGTTCATAAAATGCCCCGGCCACGGAGAGCCGCCACCTATCTGCCACTCTGTAGCAAACATGGCCAGCGAGAGCGGCCTGTAAAGGTCGTTATGCGATTCGAACCAACCACGGCGATAAGGCGTGCCAAATATCTCGAGGATGGCCTGCATACCCTTGGTGATGATCGCATTGTTCTTGATAACCGTAAAGTCATCCAGCACATACCCGTTGCCTAGCGTATTGGCATATAATAGGAACGCGATGATGCCTAGCAGAATGCACAGCTTGGTAGCCAAAGACATACCCGGTTTTGTGTTGGTCGATTGCTTGGCCGGCTGTGCAGCAACCGCGGCCGGCCGGGATATATTAGGTTGATTTTGCTTTTTCGCCATTACCTGTACTTACTTAAAATATGAGAAATGCTTACTTGCCGGGTACCTGTGCAGGCACCTGCGGTACAGCCCCTTTTATCTTGTATGCCCGCATCACCGTACTATGGCATATCTGCAGTTCGTAGAACACATTGTTCGACGGATAATCGCCCGGGTGCAGCCTGAAATTGGTCAGGAAGTAGTCCGACTTATCCGGCTCATTCACCAACACAAATCGCTTACGAATGTTCTGGGGCAGTATCATCACATTATTGTTCAGCGGGAAGGCCCAGTTGCCGCTAACCTTTATCAATGATGAGGTATCAGACTCCGCAATATTGTCAAGCGCCTGTTTAAAGCTGCATCCCCAGTAGTCCAGCTCATACTGCTGGCGCAGGTATTCATCATCCTGCTTTACCAGCGAATTGAAGTATACCTGCTCGTTAGGATGGTTAAGCACCATGAAGTTGGCTATAAGCAATAGCTGCGCACCGCATACGCCCAGCGCCACCCACTTCATCTTGTTCATAATGTACAGCCTGTTGATGGCATACAAGCCCAGCAACACAAACGGCGGGAACACAAAGTACAGGTGACGCCAATCATCGTACACTACAGAGTGCATGCCGATAACAGCGATCAATGGGCCCATAAAACACAGCACATAGAACATAAAGTTGCGGTCATTACCATTCGGCATGAATTTCTTTGGCTCCCGCGCAAAGTTGATCACGATCCATACCATACCTATTGCACCGGCTATCAGCCATAAAATAGGCGTAGAGATGATGAACCACGTAGGTATGTACGTCCATGGCAAATCAGGGGCGGGAATGAACTGCCCCTGGAAGAGCACACTACCCTGGAATTTAAAGTGCGCCAATGCACCAAAGCTCTCGGCAAACTTAGCTACCGGGTTGCGCCACAGGTACGGCCACGACGTATACAACATACCGCAGAAAGCCAGCGTGAATACAACCATCTGCACAATTATATCTGTAGGCTTCTGCTTGTCCTTCATCTTCATCACCAGGTCTATAAGCAGCAGCAACCCTACCAGCAGCCCGTAAAGGATACCCATGATACGGATACCCGTGCCGTAGCCAAATGCAAGGCCCGCCAGCACAAACCACCACCACTTGCGCTTGTCCATGGCCAGCTGGGTAAATGCCAGGCCTACCAGCACCATGCACAGAAACGGAAGGTCTTTACTGTTGAAGTAAGAATGGGCGTAGATGCGCGGCGCGAATGTGAACATCAGGAAACCCAGAGATGCTATCCACTTATCGCGGAACAACCTGTACACCAGCACATAGCCGGCAAACGAACTGAGCAGGAACAGGATGTGCGTCACTATATGGCGCATCACATACAATTCGCGGGTATCGGTAATGTTCATCCCCTTTTCAAAGGCCAGCAACACCATCTCGAAGCCCGCGCCGTGGTTGTCGGTCTCAGTAGTGAACAGGTCCATTTTACCATGGAACACGTAGTCCCAGCTCAGCAATGCCGGGCCACGCTGCAAAGGCTCATCCCAACCCATGCCATAGTCTTTATAAATAATGATACCGAGTATAAGTGTTACCAGGAACAAACCTATACCGGGCAGGTATGGGGATATTTTCTCCTTCATAATTCTATTGTTAGCTCTTTAGCTCTGGAAATGTAAACCGTATAAAGATAAAAAATTACTCGTCTTTAGCGCAAGTGCTACTCCACCCTTTTTATGGCTATCTGCTGCAGACCTTTAAAATACCTCGCCCCTGCATTTATATCGCAGGTGCTCACCGCAATTATCGCATCAGGCATATTGTCTATTGTCTTACCGTCCATTTCGGTAATAATATATACGTGCTTACCCACCTCGGTATTGAACAGTTCGTTCCAGGAATACACATTCTTATACCCATCGCTGGCGGTCAGCAGTACCACCAGTTCGCTGTATTGTTTAGGCTTGTCCACCTTTATTTTCACGTCGGCCAGCAGCTCTGTAAGCAACACACCCTGCACCCCATGGGCTACCTTCTTTTCCTCGCCCTTATGGTTTTTGATCACTACGTCGCCCAGCGCTACTGCCTTGTGCTGCTTGATATCGGCGATTGTTATGGTAATACTTTTCTCCACCGCGCCGCTTACGGTAAATTGACGGGTAGTTTCTATTGCACGCTGCGCTAATGCTATTCCCGGCAACCCTGCCAGGCACATAGCCACTATCATATATCTGAACAGTTGTGCCATTTGGCTGCAAAATAAAAAACCTCCGCAAGTTTGCGGAGGTTTGGTAATATATCTTATCAATAATTATCCCTGTAATGCTGCTGCACCGCTCACTATCTCCGTAAGCTCGGTAGTGATGGCCGCCTGGCGAGCGCGGTTGTAGCTGATCTTCAGCGATTTCAGCATTTCGTTGGCATTCTCACTCGCCTTATCCATAGCTGTCATACGGGCACCATGCTCAGAGGCATTTGCATCCAGCACAGCTTTGTATACCTGCGTGTTCAGTATCTTAGGCATCAGTTCGGTAAGCAGTTCGCCCATAGATGGTTCGAAGATGAAGTCTACGTTCTTAGAATTACCCTTCTGCTCTACTTTAGGTATTGGCAGGTAAGGCTCTACTGTAAACACCTGCGTAGCAGCGTTTTTGAACTGGCTGTATATGATCTCTACACGGTCGTATTCTTTTTTCAGGAATTTTTCCTGTGCGTAAATGGCCGCGTTACGCACATTTTCGAACGACAGGTCAGAGAAAATGGTCCAGAAATCAGCAATGATATTGCAACCCTGCTTCTGGAAAGCCTCATATCCCTTCTTACCTATAGGCAGTATCGTTACATGACCTTTTTTGGTCTGCGTTGCATACTTTTCAGCCATTGTCTGCCTGGTCAGCTTAACGATGTTGGCATTGTAGGCACCGCAAAGGCCCCTGTCGCTGGTAATAGGTATCAGTAATACCCTTTCCACAGCGCGCTCTTCAGCCAGTGGCATGCTCATATCGCTGGATACAGAGCTCACTATATTGCTCAGCATTTCCTGCAGCTTCTGCGAGTACGGACGCATCTGGAGGATAGCATCCTGCGCACGGCGCAGCTTAGCGGCACTCACCATCTTCATCGCCTTAGTGATCTGCTGGGTAGATTGAACTGATTTTATACGGGTACGAACCTCTTTAAGCTGTCCTGACATATTATTTTAAATATCTATTGCTGAATTTGGGTGCAAAGTTATCGCTTACCGCCCAATAATACAAAAACTATGGACAGTTTTTAGCTTCAGGCAAGCCAATCGGGCGGCAAGCACTATTCTGCCGTCGGCAACTCCGCAACACGGTCTGTACCTGCCACCTGTGGGCGACTCTTAAAATAATTGACCAATGCTTCAAAATCGTCCGATTCGCCGCTCCATGGTAGTTTACACACAAACTTCAGCTTGGTTCGGTTGGCCAGGATGAGCTCCAATATATCCTTTGGCGCTATCCGACGCCCTATGATCTCGTATTCAATAATATCTGCCAACTCAACTTTGATCGTCCCGTCGCTACCCCGATCTACAGAAAACACACCATCATCTATGATCACTTTCACCAGTTGGGTAGCCGCTGCTATAGACACATAGTAACAAAACAACCCATTTACCAGCAGGAAACCAATGAACCACAATACGGCCAGGTTATTTTCCTTTACCTGCCAATGAATGACCAAGGCGGCACCCACCAACAACACAAAAAATACCAGGTAGTAAAACAGCACCTTTACCTTTCTCAGCATATAAACGTTGTACGTTTTCATAACATGCCGGGTGTAAAATCTGTGCCACCTCGCCAATCATCCCCTATTCTGCGATTGTTGGCGTACGCGCTGCCCAAAAAGGAGACAATGTTATTTAGTTAAGAAAAGTAGGGTCTGAAAGACCTAAAGATAATAGCCCGGGATGCAGTCCCGGGTAGGATTAAAGAACTAGAGTCGAGCTCTGTAAGAGCGAAAGATACCTACTCCCTGTTCAGTGTAGTGTACTAAAAGCAAGGAAACCAAAAACAGTTCAGCGAAGTCTTTTTTTTGACTTCGCTAAGTAGGAAACGCGGTCTCAGGACCGCACCACAAATCAACCAAAAATATAAACCCCGTTATTAGCATGCCCTCCAACCCAAAGCCGCCATTAAGCCATTTTTTGTGTATATCTTTATTTGGAAACCGCCTCTTGCAAATCGTACCTTTACCCCACAATAAACCCATTTCTAAACCCTCTGAAACACTATAAATATGAGACCCTCCTTATTCCCGAATCCTGAACATCCCGATCAAAAACACCCGGTCGAAAACATACAAACCATTGAAAATCAAAACCAGCAACACCCGGTTTGTTCATTTTTTTTCGCTCAATATTCCAAATACTTAAATACTGACCGTCATTGCTGGCAAAGCGCGGCAACTGATGAGACAGTTTCCGAAACCCACCGTCTAAACATAACCAAAATGAGACCCTGCCCTTCCTTAAATCCCCTAAATCATAGTGCAGAAAAATTGCACAAAATTGCAGATACTGCAAATAGAAAGAAAAACATCATATTAATAACCAATTACAAAACAGCGCAATAAACCCCTGCATCTCAAGTAAAATTGCCGGCAACTATCAAAAATTTCTATCGGCAGAAATGCAGTGCCTTTTTGTTAAAAATCCCAACTCCCCATACCGCTATCAACGTTATTAGGTAATTTACAGCACTATGCATAAGGTTACAACTTCCCGGCTGCTGGCAACAGTTTTCTTGAGTGTATTCATGGCGGTCAATGCCCATGCATCCCGGCTATTCATACCCATGGATGCCGAAGGACAGGCCAACCACCTGAAGGCCTATGGCATTGCCTACGAAGCTTTGAAACAGGGGATGACACTCGACTGGCTGTTGAACTACAAGGGCGGCAGCTTTGGCATGGAAGATGCGCCGGCCATTGTGCGCCTGTGCAAGCTGCGCGGCGTTACCTACGAAGAAATGAGCGACGACCATTACCTGGGCATCGTGCAGCAGATAGCCAACCCCGACTTTAACGGCGACGTGATAAAGCTGGAAAAAGCACCCAAAATAGCCGTGTATACCCCACCTAATAAAGAACCCTGGGACGATGCCGTGACCATGGTGCTTACCTATGCCGAGATTCCTTTTGATAAAGTATACGATGACGAGGTACTGGCCGACGACCTGCATAAGTACGACTGGTTGCACCTGCACCACGAAGACTTTACCGGTCAGTATGGCAAATTCTGGATGAGCTTCCGCAATACCACCTGGTATCAGAACGATCAGCGCAGCGCCGAAGCCATGGCCGCCAAACACGGTTTCAAAAAAGTATCGCAACTGAAACTTGCCGTAGCAAAAAAGATACGCGACTTTGTGGCCGGAGGCGGCTTTATGTTCGCTATGTGCTCAGCCACAGACTCTTACGATATTGCTTTGGCTGCCGATGGCGTAGACATCTGCGAAGTGCCGTTCGACGGAGACCCGTCTGACCCTGCCGCACAGAGCAAACTGAATTTCAATAACTGCTTTGCATTCAAGGATTTCAGCTTGCTGCCTAATCCTTACAGGTACGAGTACTCATCTATTGATGCCACAGAGATACACCAGCAAACAGTGCCTATGAATACAGACTATTTCAGCCTGTTCACGTTCTCGGCCAAATTCGATCCGGTGCCGGCCATGCTTTGCCAGGACCACACAACGACCATCAAGGGCTTTATGGGCCAGACCACCGGCTTCCTGAAACCCTACCTGAAATCGAGCGTACTGGTAATGGGCGACTTTAAACCAACCAACGAAGCCCGCTACATACACGGCGAATACGGCAAAGGCACCTGGACCTTCTACGGCGGCCACGACCCCGAAGACTACCAGCACAACATCGGCGATCCGCCAACAGAGCTTAGCCTGCACCCCAACTCCCCCGGCTACCGCCTGATACTGAACAACGTATTGTTCCCCGCAGCCAAGAAAAAACCCAGGAAAACGTAATAGCACATAGCAATAAAAAAGGCGTAACACTATCAGTGTTACGCCTTTTAAAGATCCTTTATATAGATCACCTCTTTACGCTGCCCTTTATATGCAGCACCATTGTTGGTTCAGAGGCATTGGAGAGTACAGTAACGATCTTTGAAATAGGCCCTGGGCGGTTTACGGTATTATACATCACGTGTATCTTACTGGTTTCACCCGGTCTTATGGGGTCCTTAGTATACTTTGCAGTGGTACAACCGCAAGAGCCTTCCGCACTGGTAATGATCACCGGCTTCTTACCTGTATTGGTGAACACAAAATCGTATTCGGCCAGCGGGCCTTCGGGTATCTCACCAAAATTATGCGTCATGGTCTCAAACTTTAGGGTGCCTGCCTCCTGGTCCTTTGCCGGTGGCGTAAGTAGCGCAGGCTGCTGTGCATAAACCGCAGCCGAGCCACAAAGCAATAAGCACAAAAATGGTATAGCTAACTTTTTCATCTTCTTTTGTTTTATGCTGGGTAACAATGCTGATACATAACAAACCCTACGCCCGTAAAACAGGTTTAAAATTAAGGCTTTATGTGGAGGAAAACTTACCTGATGATCACATCACCATCGCGGCTGTCGATTTTTAACTTTCCTTGCAGCAATTCGTTGCTACAGTCTTTTTCAAACATACCGGCAAGCATATTGCAGCTGGCCTGCCCGGTAAGGCAACGCAATACCTCTTCGGGCGTTACGCGGCCGGTATCAGAGCTGATGACAATGGATTCGCCGGTACTTACACGGGTTATCCTCAATTCATCTACCGTTACAGTGCAGCCCTTACCGTCAGGCTCCGGCGGGGTGTACTTCAACTGGCCCGATTGTTCAGGCTCCAGCGTGCGGCAATCTGATAGCGGCTTTGGCTGATCGTTGCCGCACTTTTTGGTCTGGTAGATGCATATTTCCAGCGCACAATCCGTCTGGTTGCAAATAGGCTCTGTAGCATTAGCGTTCAGTATAGGTTTGCCGGAACCATCAACAGGCCCCTTACTGCGGACCTGGCGCACAGGTAGCATGACATTTTGCCCCGCCGGCACATCCCCTATCACCGATGCCACATACTCATCCCTTTGTGTATCGGTATTCGCTACAAGTAATGCATTGTCAGATCGCATATCAGGCCGGGCTACTTTGTACCAGGCATACCCGCCACAAACAAGCATTACCAATATGGCAGCGGCAACCTTCCACCCGGCCATATGCACTGGCCCGGCGCTCCCCTTTAATCTTTGGTTCAGACTGGCCCACTCCCCTTCCTTATCAAAGCCGGGGTAAAGCTCTGCCAGGCTTGCACCTTTCAGTTTGTTCACTATGTCTTGTTCTTCCGGTATCATCACCTTGATCTTTATGTATTTACCAGTATCTTTTCTTTCAATATCTTCCTTGCCAGGTGCAGTTGCGATTTCGATGTCCCTTCTGTTATGTTCAGCATCAATGCTATATCCTTGTGCGTCAGTTCCTCGAACACGTACAGGTTGAAGACCGTTTTACACCCCGGTGGCAGTTCGTGTATCAGCTTCAGTATGTCCTTTACATTCATCTGCCCCGTAACATCACCCGCAGAGGCCAACTCGCTGTGGCTATTATCATTCAGCTGATCAAAAGCCATTGTCCGCTTGCGCAGGAACATCAGGCAATAGTTCACCGTAATCTTCTTCAGCCACGCCCGTACACTACCTTGTCCGCGGTATTCAAAATCCTTAAGGCTGTTAAAGAATTTCAGGAAGGCATCCATCATCACCTCCCGGGCATCTTCACGGTCAGCTATGTAGCGCAGGCACAATACCATCATCTCCTCCACATACTGCATATACACCGCCTTCCGCGCCTGCTCATCCCCTTTTATACATTGTATAATAAGGCGGTGCTCATCGGTAGTATGGGATAATGATATATTCAATAGACCTTTTTAAGCGCTTCTGTTATTAAAATGCACACATCGTACAAATGGTTGGAGCCACCGTTAAATTTATTCAGACAGGTTGCCGCAACTACTATAAGTAGTAAATTTACTGCATGTTTGTACGCGAAGCTGCCCCCGACTATGGCAAACAATATAAAAGCATTGAAGAGTACCTGGAGATAGAGAATGCTTCAACCGAAAAGCATGAATATTATAAAGGCGAGATATTCAATATGTCCGGTGCGAAACTGCCGCACAATAATGTTGCGGGTAATCTCTACTACCAGTTTAGAAGTAAACTAAATGGAAAGCCATGTCGCCCGTATAATAGTGACACCAGGGTGCATATAGAAAAGAACACACTTTTTACCTATCCGGACCTGACCATTGTATGCGGTGAGCCTGAAACCCTGAATAACGACAACATAAGCATACTCAACCCCACCCTGCTTGCAGAGGTACTGTCGCCATCAACAGCGAACTATGACAGAGGTTCTAAATTCATGCTTTACCGGGCTATCCCCTCTTTAAAAGAATACGTTATTGCAGACCCTGAAACAAGGTCTATAGAAAGCTGGTTCGTTAATAGCACAGGCCACTGGGAGCTTCGTACCTATTCCGGCACGGACACCTTTCATTCTTATAGCCTGGATATAGACATACCGCTTGCTGATATATTTGAAGGACTGGAATAACTGCCAATTCCGCCCATGAGTCCTTCATTTTTGCGTCAAAGTGTCTATGAAATAATGAATTATATGACATTTTTTCTGAATTTTTATTTTGGAATAGTTTTTACGGCCTATCTGTAAAATAAAATACCCGAAAATGAATCTCAACAACTTCACGATCAAGGCGCAGGAAATAGTACAGCAGTCGCAACAGCTGGCCTTTAATGCGCAAAGCCCTAACATTGAAACAGGCCACCTGTTACAGGCCCTGCTGGATGATAATGACGCCCCGGTGAGCTACCTGCTCAAGAAGAACAACGTCAACATATCGTTCGTAGAAAATAAACTGAAAGAACAGCTGGGCCGCCTGCCCAAGGTGCAGGGCGGAGAACCCGGACAGAACATAAGCCGCGATGCCAATAACGCGATGTTACGCACCGCCAACATCCTGAAAACATTTGGCGATGAGTTTGTAACGCCTGAGCATATGCTGATAGCATTGCTGCAGGGCAATGATGATACCGGTAAACTGTTGAAAGATGCCGGCCTTACGGAGAAGGGCCTTGTTGCAGCCATCAAGGAATTGCGCAAGGGCAGCACTGTTAACTCCCAGACATCGGACCAGCAATATAACTCGCTGCAGCGTTACGCTAAGAACCTGAACGAACTGGCACGCGCCGGCAAGCTGGACCCGGTTATAGGTCGCGACGAAGAGATACGCCGCACACTGCACATACTTAGCCGCAGATCTAAGAACAACCCAATACTGGTTGGTGAACCCGGTGTAGGTAAAACGGCCATAGTAGAAGGCCTGGCACATCGCATCATTAATGGTGATGTACCTGACAACCTGAAATCGAAGATCATCTTTGCGCTGGATATGGGCTCGCTGATGGCGGGTGCCAAGTACCGTGGCGAGTTTGAAGAAAGACTGAAAGCAGTTATAAAAGAGGTAACAGAAAGCAATGGCGAGCTGATCCTCTTTATAGACGAGATACACACCCTGGTAGGCGCAGGTGCTATGGAAGGGGCTATGGATGCCGCCAACATACTGAAGCCGGCACTGGCGCGTGGTGAACTGAGGGCCATAGGTGCTACAACGCTGAACGAGTACCAGAAGTATTTTGAGAAAGACAAGGCACTCGAAAGGCGCTTCCAGAAAGTGCTGGTGGATGAGCCCACTCCTGAAGATGCCATTTCTATACTCCGTGGTTTGAAGGACCGCTACGAGAGCCACCACCAGGTGCGTATAAAAGACGAGGCCATCATAGCAGCGGTAGAACTTTCATCGCGCTACATCACCGACCGCTTTTTGCCGGACAAGGCTATAGATCTGATAGACGAAAGCGCAGCCAAGCTGAAGCTGGAGATCAACTCTATGCCTGAAGCACTGGACGAACTGATCCGTAAGATACGCCAGCTGGAAATAGAGCGCGAGGCTATAAAGCGCGAGAACGATGAAAGTAAACTGAAGGAACTGAACCTGGACATATCTGCCCTGACCGTACAGCGCGATACGCTTAAAGCCAAGTGGCTGGAAGAAAAGGAAATGGTGGATAAGATCAATAAAGCAAAAGCCTCTATTGACCACCTGAAGGTAGAAGCAGAACAAGCAGAACGCGAAGGCGACTATGGCCGCGTAGCAGAGATCCGTTACGGTAAAATAAAACAGCAAGAGGCCGACATTGAAGTACTGTCTAAGCAACTGCACGATGTAGACAACCAGAACAAACGCCTGCTGAAGGAAGAGGTAGACGCAGAAGATATAGCAGAGAATGTAGCCAAGGCTACCGGCATACCGGTGCAGCGCATGCTGCAGAGCGAGCGCTCTAAACTGCTGCACCTGGAAGAAGAACTGCATAAACGTGTGGTAGGCCAGGATGAAGCCATAGAAGCCGTATCGGATGCTATACGCCGTGGCCGTGCGGGATTGCACGACCCTAAAAAGCCAATAGGCTCGTTCATATTCCTGGGTACTACCGGTGTAGGTAAGACAGAGCTGGCGAAGGCCCTGGCTGAGATACTCTTTGACGACGACAGCATGATGACCCGCATAGACATGAGCGAATACCAGGAGAAACACAGCGTAAGCCGCCTGGTAGGCGCGCCTCCGGGATATGTGGGCTACGACGAGGGTGGACAGCTGACCGAAGCTGTGCGCCGCAAGCCATACTCTGTAGTGCTGCTGGATGAGATAGAAAAAGCGCATCCTGATGTGTTCAACATCATGCTGCAGGTGCTGGATGATGGCCGCCTTACCGACAATAAGGGCCGCGTAGTAAACTTTAAGAACACCATCATCATTATGACCAGCAACACGGGTAGCCACATCATACAGGAGAACTTTGCCGAAATAAAAGAAGGTAAGGATATACAGGATGTGATAGACGCCACCAAGGAGCAGGTAATGGAACTGCTGAAGGCAAATATGAGGCCTGAGTTCCTGAACAGGATAGATGACATCATCATGTTCCACCCGCTGATGAAGAAGGAAATAAAGGGCATCATCAGGATACAGCTGGAGCAATTACAGCACCAACTGATGGAACAGGGCATAGACCTGCAGTTCACAGACTATGCACTCGACTACCTGGTACATCGCGGTTTCGATCCGCAGTACGGTGCCCGCCCGCTGAAGCGCGTGATACAGAAAGACATCATCAATATGCTGAGCAAGAAAATAATTGCCGGCGACATTGACAAGACCAAGCCGGTACTGATAGATGTGTTTGATGGTGTAGTAGCGATGAGGAACGAAGCGGCGGGTGAATCTGCAGTAAAGTAAACGCCCAATTTGCTAATAGGTAAAACAGGCAAGCTATGATGGCTTGCCTGTTTTGCTTTTGTATCAATCCATATTTCAGAACTACTTGCTTTAACTTTTGCTGATCATTTTCTAAGAAGAAATATTTGTACCTTTAATAAAAGACCGACTTGTGCAGACAACATATCATATTATAGTCAAAAAGGAATATGCATCAGCTATTATTGAAGATCTTCAGAAACTGGATGCTGTTGAGATAGTTCCTGAAGCTGCTATTGAAATACCACATTGGCAAATGGAAGAAGTGCGCAAAAGAAAAGAGTACTACCAGTTACATCCTGAAGAATTAGTGAGTTGGGAAGACGCACAAAAGCAAATAATTGCTGACTAATGGCACGGTACAACCTTATCATTACCCCCAAAGCTATCAAAGAAATTCAGAATGCAGTTGACTATTACAATGGTCAGCAGAAGGGACTAGGTAAGCGTTTTTACGCCGACTATAAAAGCCAGATGACATCCCTAGAATCCAATCCTTACACAAGAGCCATTCGTTACCTGGACATACGCTTCGCGGTACTTAACAAGTTCCCTTATGCAGCACACTATAGTATTCAAGGCAAAGATATTATTGTCTATGCTGTGCTCTCGATGTACCAATCTCCCGAAACAAGCTGGGTAAACAAGTAACTTACCCCACCTTAAAATGCGGATTATAGATAACACCTAACGCATTGCCCCATGGGTCTTTTACTGCGCCGACAACTATGCCACCACCTACTTCGTTCGGCACCTCGTGAGGAGTGGCACCTGCGGCTATCAGCGCGTTGTATGCTGCGTGGGCATCATCAACGCCCCAATAAACAGATACACTATTGGGCTGGCTGTTATTGGGTGTATCTGATGGGTGCAGGCCAAGTTCGTAGCCACCCACATTGAAACCTACATAAAAAGGCTCATCAAAATATGGTGTTATCCCGAGTGATTCAGTATACCATTTCTTAGCCGCAGCAATATCGGTTACAAAATAAATGACGGTACGTAATCCGTGTAGCGTGGTTTTCATATTAGTATATCAAGGTTTAAAATGATTAGGCACAGTGTTGTTACTAATACACTGCCACTTTGCCAACCTGCACGTGACCATCAGCTGAAGACAGCCTGTAAATGTATACGCCGGGTGTCAATTGATCTGTAGCCGGCAATGTAGCCAGGTTGTATTTTCTCACTGTTCTACCAGACATATCAGTCAGGCTCAACTCATCACCGTTGTACATATGCACGTCAAAACGAACAATGCCATCACCTTGTGGTTGCATCACATTCAACCCTACATTCGCAAGATCTGCAAGACCAGTAGTGCCGATCTGTACAGTGGCTGTAGCAGTCTCTGTAAAGCAATCTGTGGTTATGGTATGTGTAACAGTGTAGGTACCGACGCTGCTATATGTGTGCGCCGGGTTGGCGGCTGTATCTGTTGTTGCATCGCCGAAGTTCCAGGTATGGCTGCCCGGCTCTACAGACTGTGATGTAAGCGTGGCACCCATGCCCACCACGGCTGTGGTGAAGCCGGCATATGGGTAATGCCCCGGTCCCTGCCAAAGGCTCAGGCTATCAAACACCACCTTATCGGCCACACGCTGCAATAAATGTGCATCAGTAGCAGAGAGGCCGGATGTATACGTACAGTTAAGTACATGCTTATGGAATATTGAACCGTAAAGCACTGCTGCTTCAAGATAAGACCCGGCCACAACAGGGTGAGAACTATCCGCAGATATGAGCCACGGTGAATAAGCGCTGTCGATCATTATTTTAAAGGCCATACCTACCGGGGCTACGGCAGCATGATTGGTAGCGCCCATTTCCATGTAGCTTTCCCTAAGGCGCTGCTGCATACCATCGTAGGTGCATATGGCAGGATACCCGGGGCAATTCATCGGGTCGCCGTTTGCATGTCCCCATGTCATCATGAACATGGTTTGCGTACAGGTATCGTTGGCATGCACCATACTGTCCAGGCGGGTAGCATAAGGATATACATCAGTCATTACCTGCGCCGGGGGGAAAGATGGCATCTGGCTTTGCTCATGTATCACCACTACATCCCATTGATTGGAAAAAATCTTTGTAATAGTGGTTGGATAGGTACTGTGCTGATTCAGGGTATATCCACCGGGATCAGACTCATCGTACACGAGTGTATCGCCCATGGCTGCAGCCATATTCTGCAATATGAGCGGCATGTTGTTAGTATATGTATAGCTGTTACCAATGAACAGCACTTTGCGCGTACGCGCCTCAGACGTTGCAGCGATAACCAGGCTGAACAACAGGGTAATTAATGATATCTTTTTCATTTTCAACTTAATAGACAACAATTTAACGCAAAAGGTTTGGCCATCTGCCGCCAAAACACCTATTACTGTGCTTTACCGTTGGGCGACAACATCTGCTCCCGGATATATTTTACCGGCGCCGAGCCGTAACTCAGGAAACGCTCATGAAACTCTGGCAACCTGAACTTATCCTTTTGCATTTTTTTTATCTCTTCCCTTAGCTCGTATATCTCTGTATAGCCAGTAAAATAACAACCTAATTGCACCTGCGTAACACTTACGCGCTTCCATTTACCTTCAGCTTCCGTTTGCTCCTGGAAGGCTTCGCGCTGCAGCAGGTCCATAGCCCTGTTCTTTTCCATGTTCTTTGTATGTACATCATGGTCCAGTATCATATTACACGTGCTGCGCAGGTTCCATTTATAATACATCAGCCACATCTCAGGCGAGGCTTCTGTTGCATCGGGGTTATCACCGTCGTAGCCATTCTCCAGCATCATACGCTCGGTATATACAGCCCAGCCTTCTATCATGGCATTATTGCCTAATATAGATTTGACCATGCTCGGAGACCTGTTAGCATATACCAGCTGTGTATAATGTCCGGGGATGGCCTCATGGATATTCAATATCTGCAGAATATAATGATTGTATTCTCTCAGGTAGCTTTCTGCTTTCTTATTATCCCAGCCATCAAGGCTACCCACATTGTAATAAGTATTGCCATTCTTGTCGTAGGGGCCAGGAGCATTTATTGACGCACCGGCAACACCAGCCATGTAAGCAGGCTCTTTACGCACTACCAGCGGCTTTGACGGATCGATGTACAATAATTTCTTTTTATTGACGAATGAGATAAGCGTAGGCAGTTGCTTTTCTATGGCCGATTGGAACTCCTGCGGCTTAACATGGTTGGCAGATAATTTTTCGATCATTTGCCTGATGGCCACCAGCTTGTCTGAAGGCATTTTGGCATTGCGCATATATTTAGGCCATAGTTGCTCGGTGATCTTGTACATCTCGGCATGCAACTCCTCTTTATGCTGCACCGCTTTATTGTATATCTCATCGGCGGTGTAGCCCGACTGCAATTCGAAGGCGAACTTCTTTTCGTAGAGCTCTTTGCCCAACCTGAAGCTTCGCCCCGGCTGCACATTCTTTAGCCATACCGCATAGTCTTTTATAGTTGTTATAGCCGTGTCGGCACGCTTTCTTATTTTTTGCTTCTCCTCCTTGCTAAGTTTGCTTTTCTCCAGCGCTTCATTCAGGTCGCCTTCAAAAACTGAAATACCACCCAGGTTTTGCTCAATGGCCAGATCGGTGTGCTCTTTAGACGGCGCTTTTATATTGGCCTTAGCGGCCTGGTAATAAGCGGGCACCTTGCCCAGCCGCACGTAAAAATTGTGCAGCCTTCGATCGAGAGAATCGTAATTATTGCCCAGCATATCGGCAAAACCACCACAAACATTGTATTGAGACGGGTCCCACTCATACGCCCTCAACTCCGTAATGTTGAACAACGCATAATTGAGCTGGTTCTCTATCAACTTATAATCTGTCTTGTTGTTTGGCCCAAGAGAATCATATGTGAATCGCTTCAGGATGTCGAGGTTACGACGACAGAAGTTCATTTCTTCCTGCATCGAACGACCATCGGGCACTACCAGTATACTATCGTACCGGTGAAAGCCCACGCTGCTGGCCCAACCAGGATATACGCGCCACATTTGCTGGATGAACGCCTGCTTAAACCCTGTAAATGCCCGTTCGGGATTGCGCATAGGCATGTTCATCCCATCAGTGCGTTGCCGGCCACCCGGGGCCATACCTTGGTCCGCCTGTGGTCCCATCATCGGACGTTGCTGCATGGGGTGTTTTACGGGTGGCTGAGGGGGTGTGGCTGGCTTATCCTGGGCGCTAACAGATGCGGCCAGGCCGGAAACCATGATAGCTGTAATTATTTTTTTCTTCATGTGGGATGATAACTACTCAAATGTAGCACTTGCCCGCATGGATGGCAAAACTTTTTGCCGGACGGCTACTTCACGTTCACATAATTATCTACCGGCAGGCGTTTCGCTATAGACCGGGCCAGTGTCATCTCGTCGGCGTATTCCAGTTCACCGCCAAACGATATGCCCCTTGCTATGGTAGTAATGGTTACGGGAACATCCTTTAGCTGGCGGGTTATGTAGTACACGGTAGTGTCCCCTTCTATAGTAGGGCTAAGCGCCATGATCAATTCCGTTACCTCATTGGCCTGTATGCGGCTATGCAGGTTGCCGAGGTTCAACTGATCGGGCCCTACACCATCGAGCGGCGACAGAATACCACCCAATACATGATACAAACCGCTATATTGTTGCGTACTTTCTATGGCGATAACGTCGCGGATATTCTCCACCACGCATACCTGGTTCCGGTTCCGGCCCGGGTTTACGCATATGACACAGACGTCGGCATCCGATACATTATGACATTCTTTACAGAATTTAATGCCGTGTCGCATACGACCCACGGCACCCGTAAATTCATCTACCTCTCCCTTTTCCATCTTCAACAGGTGCAGCACCATGCGCAATGCCGTTTTTCTGCCTATACCCGGCAGGCGCGAAAATTCCTGTACTGCATCCTCTATCAGCTTCGATGAAAATATCATAATTGTTACCTCTTTGCAAAGGTACCTAAAGTCGGCATTCCACCCATGTT
>CANGNA010000008.1 GCA_947455215.1 Chitinophagaceae bacterium | reverse complement strand
CCCTTGCGCTTGATGATCAACTTCATTATCCGATCAAGCAGGCCATTAGAACTCTTCACACTTTCTGAGAATTTCTTCTCAAAAATGGCCAGTTCATCCCCTATGACCTTCTGTACTAAATCCATGTAGCTACCTCGTTCTGAAAATTTGAGTGTAAAAGTCGATTAAGTAAAGCTAATTGAAAAGAAAATTTTTACGGCATGGTCCTTTTACAGGCAATAAAATTGCGAAACGGCTGTTAATGTTAAAAAGTTACCTTGGCGGTTAGCCGTTGGTGGGTTAACTTTGCGGCATATTTCGCAAATTATATATTTGTCTAATACAAACACACATACATATGCTCATTAAGAAAATGTTATTACTGTCGGGTTTTATGCTGTTAGCGGGCCAGGCAGTTATGGCACAGGAAACACCTAAGCCTACAACTGCACCCGGCCAGGGCGCTGCACCAGCCGCAGGAACACCACAATGGTCGAGCCGCGACATGACGTACAGGGGCAAGGGTTACGATGTACTGGACTCTGCCTACTACACCAAAAAACAGAGCAAGCAGTATCACCAGTTCATGGAGCACCAAAGTGCTTTCCCTCCGCTGCCACGCAACCAGTTCGAAGTAGGTCTTGGTTTTGGTAACTATACCATATCAGGCGACATACCTTCACTGGGCCTGCTGCAGAAAGGCGGTGGTGGTTTCCACCTGCACGTGCGTAAGGCATGGGGCTATGTATTCTCTACCCGTTTACAATATATATATGGCGTAGCAAAAAGCCTGGATGTGCAGAGCACACTCAGCTACGACGCGCCTTATTCTGCTTACGGCTATACTCCGCTCAACCAGGCGGGTGCAGGTAACCCAACAGCTATCTACAGGGCTATCCGCATGGAGTCGTCTCAGCTGAACCTGGATATGATATTCAGCATCAAGAATATCAGCTTCCACCAGGCAAGGAACCAGTTCTCTTTCTATGGCTACTTCGGCCTGGGCGGCCTGGCGTACAAAACGCGTGTTAACGCGCTCGACGGTACCTACTCTGCCTACAAGTTCACCGGCCCGGGTGGTATTGTTACAGACCCTAAGGCTGATAACAAGACCGTACGCAAAGCCCTGCAGAGCAAGATGGACAAGAGCTATGAAAGCGCAGCAGCACAGAGCGATAATGCTACTACCATCCTCGATAAAAAGACGCTGGACTTCTCACCAAGCTTAGGCGCAGGTGTTTCTTACAAAATAAACAAGAAGATCAACATCTCTATCGAAGATCGGTACAGCTTCCCGAGCGACGACTACCTGGATGGTACAGCATTCGGCAAAGCAATAGGCAACCAGATGAGCATGAGCCAGGGTTCTGACGGGGTTAACTATTTCTCGGTTGGTGTTAACTACAATGTGCCGCTGAAGAAGAAATCTGTTGAGCCGCTGTACTGGATGAATCCGCTGGATCATATGTACAACGAAATGTCTTACCCAAGGCATATGCTGCTGCCTAACCCTGTATTGCCTGATGAAGACAACGACGGCGTTACAGACCAGTTCGACAGGTGTCCTAAAACACCGGCTGGTGTAGCAGTTGATGGTCACGGTTGCCCTATGGATTCTGACGGCGACGGCGTACCTGATTACAAAGACAAGCAGCTGATTACCCCTACAGAGTGCCAGCCTGTTGACGCTGACGGTGTAGGCCACTGCCCTTGCCCTGAAGATTGCGGCGGCGAAGGTGGCACACGCGGCACTAAGGGTGTATGCAAGCACGTGCAGGACGGTGTTATCCGTTTCTCTGGCAGTGCTACCCTGAGCGCTGAGAACGAAGCTAAACTGGCGACCCTGGCTACACAGATGAAGATGGACCCTAACTGCAAGGTGGTAGTAATGGGCGGCGGCAACGGCAGCAAGAAGAAAGAACAGCAGGCATGGGAGCGCGTGAACAACATCATCAACTACATGACCGACAAGCAGAACATACTGCGCGAAAGGTTCATATTCTACTACGATAAGGGCGATGACGTGAACGTGGTAATGTTCCGCTCTGCAGAACCAGGCGAAACTGGTCCTTCAGTAGTACCTCCACCACATCCTGACCAGAAGTAATCTGATCAATATATTTCTTACTCAAGGGCTGGCCGCAAGGCCGGCCCTTATTGTTTTTGATAATACACCATAAAAAATAGGCTACCCGCAAGAGTAGCCTATCTGAGTATTCTATCAAATCACTTTACTTCATCCCCATCTTAACACTCCGCGCAAAAGCTGTGAGTTTAGACTTCAACGCCACAACAGGGGATATGCCAGCCTTAGCCGGTTGAGCATATTGTTTGGCAGGGATAGTAGCCATTGCCCTATTGTAGTTGTCCAGGCAAATATCCATGGTGAACTGCGACTCTGCCAACTGGCGGGCACTCACCTGGCGGGTGCTTACCGGCACAGCTGCTATCTGCTGTATACGGCTCACCGCCTCTTCTATATTCCCTACATCAAATACCCCAAAACAATCTTTGGCCAGCGGGTGATGTTCATAGTCTTCTATACCGCTTACGCGCGTGCCTGCAAAGCCACAGCCCATAGACAGCGCTTCCATCATGGCTACGGGCATACCCTCAAAGTCCGAAACCAGGATCAGCACATCGGCATCGGCCATGTATTGCTGTACCTCGCCCTGCGATAGCCAGCCACGGAAGGTCACATGGTCCAGTAAGCCATTAGCTTTAAACTGTTGCTCCAATGCTATTTTATAGTCACCACCATCGCCAATAATATCCCAATGGTAGTCTATGCCTTTTTCCTTCAGTAGTGCTGCTACTTTCAAGAGGTCGCCCGCACGCTTTTGGTAAGCCGTTATGCGGCCCGCATACATCAGGCGCAGCTTGCTGCCTTGCTTCGGTTTAAATGTTGCTGATGGGAAATCGATACCGCAAGGCACGGTAAATATCCTGTCGGCCGCTATTTCCGGCACCTTAGCTTTCACTGTTCTGTTCACCTTGTCCGATACACATACAAAGATGTCTACCTCTTTATGAAAGCGTTTGGCCAATGTATAATAAGCATCTTCGTCAGCATGCAGCACACCCACCAATGGATATGATCTGTGCAGTGATACGGCAGCTTGCCAAACCGTCTTATCGTCGGATAATATTATGGGTGTGCCTACCGGCACTTGTGCCAGCAGATCATGGTAGATGTATGCCTGGTATTCAGGCATACCAAATTCAAACTCCCGGCCCACCTTACAACTGATCACCTGCACACCATTAGGCTTTTTAGTAAGCAACTGCACCATGGTTTCGCGGCCCTTGCCCGAATAAAATTCCACAGATGGCTCTGGTGCCACAAAGTACACTTTCCAGCCCATCCTGTCGTAGGCCAGGGCAGCATCCGCCATCCAGCGTGTTACACCGCCCCTGTGATATGGATGACAAAAGAATGCTATAGTTTGCTGCATGAGTTGCTGAGCCGGTTTTAAATTAATACTGATATTACTTGGCTGCCTGCTCCTGCACAATGCCGGCATGCCAGCGTGCAAAGCAAATGATGCGCCATGGGGTAAAGTCGAACTTGCGCTTGCCCGCCATCATATCACTCACGTAAGCCTTTACCTTGTCGGTCACCAGCAGCTTGCCGCCAAAAGCCTGGCAGGCTTTATCTATCTCCTGGGTAAACCAGTCGCGGCCTTCGTTCTTCAGCCACAATTCTTCAGGTGTCACAAAGCCCATCTTATCTTTCCTGTCTGCTATGGCATCAGGTATCACGTTGCGCATGGCTTCTCTCAGTATATGTTTGCGCGTGCCATTCCTGTACAAGAAACGCTCCGGCAATCCAGCAGTAAACTCTACAAAGCGAAAGTCAAGAAATGGTGTACGCGACTCTACGCTCCATGCCATAGAGTTGTGATCCTCGTAGCGCAGCAGTGCCGGTAGTGGCTCGCCATACAACTGGCGGCGCAGGTTTTCCTGCAGGCTTTTAGCGCTTTCCTTATACCAGCGCACGGGCTCACCACCCTGTATGTAGTCTACCATCTTTACCTCGTCCACCTTCACCTTGCCCGGCAACAGGGCGGTTATACCCTTACCATATGCCAGCTGCATAGCGGCCAGTATAAAGCCCTTGGGCAGGCTGCCATTCTGCTTCTTATAGGCGGCAGCCTCTTCTATTACAGCACCCAGCTGACCGGTCTTCATCAGGCCGGTGTAAAAAGGAATATCATTACCGCCATACCCTGCCAACTGCTCATCAGCACCCTGGCCATCTATCATTACCTTCAGCTTTGCATCGTTAGTGGCTTTGAAAACCGCCCATTGGCTGAACTGCGAGGTGCTGCCAGTAGGCTCATCCTGGTGCCAGATGAATGCATCTATCTCGCTCTTCAACTGGTCGAATGAAGGGAACGTTTGATGTGCATGCGCTTTGGTCTTTTTAATGACCTCCTCCGCAAACTTCCACTCATCGTATTGTGCCTGTGAATAGCATGCTGTTACCGTCTCCTGTCCTTCAGACTCACCGCGGGCTGTCAGCAGATCAGCAGCCAGGCACACAATGCTTGATGAATCCAATCCGCCCGAAAGGCACGAACCCACCGTAACATCCGACCTCAATCTGAGGTCTACAGCTTCTGTCAACAGTTTGCGGAATTGTTCTGTTGCCTGTTCAAATGTGCCTTTCCATTCTTTAGGGTGCAGTTTATACCACTGCACTATCTCAAATTGATCATCTGCCTTGGTGAGGTCCATTTTTATGTAATGGCCGCAAGGCAGGCTGAATACATTTTTATAAAAGGTCTCATCGGTCTGGTCTGTTGCCCCCGATGCCAGGTACTTGCGTGCTATCGGCTCATTCAGTTCAAATTTAAAATCCGGGGAGGTGCGTATCTGCTTTATCTCAGATGCCAGGTACAGTGCATTGGTGCCATCAAAATAATAAAGTGGCTTTACACCAAAACGATCCCTGATGGCATATAGCATTTGCTTGCGTTCATCCAGAATAATTATGGCAAACATACCATTGAACCTGTCCAGGCTTTTTTCTCCCCACTCTTCCCAGGCATGCAGTATCACCTCAGTATCGCAGGTGGTATGAAAGGTATGGCCCAGCTTTTCCAGGTCTGCCTTTATCTCCAGGTAGTTATATACCTCGCCGTTGAAGCAGATAGACAACCCCGCTTTTTCATATACCATAGGCTGATGGCCCAGTGGAGAAAGGTCTAAGATAGACAGTCGGCGATGCCCAAACCCCACCCTGAAGTCTTCAGTGCCAGTAAGGGTATCGTACCTCCAGAATTCGTGCGTAGATGCCGCTGTATCTTTAGCTGCCCACACCTTGGGTTTGCCTCCGGGCATCCAGGTAAGAAAGCCCTCGTCATCAGGACCACGATGGCTGATGATAGACGAAGCCTTTATCAATACACCTGCCTTTTGCGCCGGCTGCTTATTTACAATACCAAGTATACCACACATAATCTTTGTTTTATTTTTTTTCCAGGGCGCCACGGTACATCTTCCTGCTCACATGTATCGCAGAGCTCCATAAATAGGTCTGCTTTACGTATTCTTTTATGTCACGCCTTTTTGTTGCCAATCCCTTAGTTATCCAATCACTTACTTCGCACGCCGCATCAGCCATACCCTCGCCGCCCGATATTTCTATGCCCTTAAGCAGTTCGCGCTCAAACAATATATCGTCAACACCACCCACACCCTTCTCTATTATGATAGGCAGGCCGGCTCCCATATACTCTGCTATTTTTACGGGGTTGGCTACCCTGTTTACCAGCGTTGGTTTACGTATCAGTATCCCCGCATCGCATGCAGTAAGGGCAAAGCCCACTTCGTTTTGTTTATAGCTTCTCAGCACTGCTTTGTCACTATCTACACCGGCAGCTGTCAACATCGTTTTTATAGTATCTATCTGCGACGATAAGAATACCAACCTTACCTTAGCATTGGCAGCGGCCAGCTCTTTCATAAAAGGGATGGTCAGATCTTCCAGGTGTTGGTATGCCGCTGTAGTACCGGAATAAACTACTGCTACATTATCCTCGGCCAGGCCCCATTCCTTCCTTATCTCGGCTCTCTTGCCATCATCCGTTATTGTCGATATACAGCAAGGTACTACAAATGTATCCTTCGGAGCCCCGGTTTCTTTTATCAGAACGTCTCTTAGCGCGGCGCTAACTGTTGTTACCGCATCAACCCGGCCAACCGCACTTTTTAAGTAGTGGAATGCATCCTGGTAGTCCTTCAGATCCTGGCCGGTGGCAAGAGACGGGTCTGTAACACCCTTCTCATATATCTTTTCTGCCGGCCAGTATCCCCGTACATCAAGCACCACCTTATCGCCGGGAAAAAATTCACGTAGTTGCAACATCCAGCTTGCAGCCTTTTCGCCACGACAATGATATATTACCGGTTGCGTACCCAGTGCCCTGCGCTTTATTTTCAGTAGCGGTATAATTGGAAAATTGCCCAGCCTGCTGATGCCATTGATCATACTGATACCCACATGAGGACACCTGTTGCGCAAGCTCTTTACTTTCTCCTGTGCAGCCTTATCATAATATTCGCGGAAAGCACCAATGATCCAGGCATGAACTGATGTAGGCGCGCCCACATCGTGATTTTTGGTCTGCCATTCGGCCTGGTCAAATAATTGGCTGGCTACAAGAGGGGTTTTATATTCTCCTCCCGTAGTTACATGCACCAACTTATACCCTTGCTCTGTTGCCATAATTGCTTTCAGCGTTTATCATCATTCCCTCTATCTACCACCCGATGTGGCAAATACACTTATTTATGCGCTTTATCGTGAGACACAAACATATCCAGCAGCAAGCGCGCATTGTAATTATAATCGCCCAGGCGTTCCATCGAAGCTCGTGCCGCCTTTCCTATCTCCTCGCGCCGTTCGTCGTAATGGGCCAGCGTATAGGAAAGAATGTCATCAAGGTCCTTTTGCGACTTAGGTGCGATCAGGAAACCATTTACATTATTTTCTATGATCTCGCTATGTCCACCCACATCGGTAGTTATCGTCCAGCAGCCTGATGCCATGGCCTCCATTACTGCATTGGATATACCTTCGCTGTACGAGGGCAGTACAAAAACATCTACTGCAGGGTATAAACGTTTTACAACTTCAAAAGGCATCTTATTCTTTACCACCACTATATCCTGCAGGCCCAGTTCCTTTGCTTTTCCTTCTACATCTATATAATATTCACCACGGCCTACCTTATTGGTAATGGCCAGCAACAGCCAATCTCCCATGGCCTGGCGGTTGGCAGCAACAGCTTGTAGCAGCTCGCCCCAACCTTTCATATATTCAGCGCCGGCAATACACAACATTATCTTCTTATTTTCCGGCAACCCGTGTTCCGCCCTTATGGCTGCAATATCTTTTAGGCTGGCATTTACCTCAAAATCCCGGTAGTTGATGCCATTATATGCTATTTTAAAATCCGGCTTTATCTCCCTGGCAAATGTCATTGCCTGCCTCGCCAGCCCCTTATTGTTGGCCAGCAACAGATCGCAGTGAGCAAAGCAGTACCTTATATGTTCGGCCAGCTCAGGCTTACTTTTGGGCCACGCGTTAACGTCATCACCCCTAACTATGGCTGCTACTTTTATGTTTAGTTTTTCTTTAAGCCTGGCGCCAACATAGCCCATGTCGGTAAGAAAATGAGCATATATCCAGTCCGCCCCTGCCAGTTCGGGAGTCTTCTTTATATACCTGGCCAATCCGTTTACAGCACGGTCGTAATAGGTTTCATTGAAAAGCCTGGCTGGCATTTTCACATAAATGGGTACGGCATGTATCTTAACACCCTCGTACTCATTCAGTATTTTCATTCGCTCCCAATATCCCTGGTCCCAATAACTATGATATTTATGCAAGCCGAATGGCGGATACCAGGTATATAGCGATAACACATGGCACTCTGCACCCGATGCCTGCAATGCTTTGACCTGCTGGTGGATGAAGGTACCACTGCTGGTTGCTGCTTTACGAGGATAGTTGAGTGAGAGTATAATAATTTTCACGTTGCTTAAAATTCAAATACTGATGACACATCTTGTACCTCCATCAATAAAAAAGATCTTATCCGTCCCCTGGATAATTACAGAAATCCTATTTCTTTAATTTTAGCAGCCACGGAAAATTGATCAACAAGAAGTAATATAACAACTCTTTTTTATTGATGTCTGGAGAATATTTTAAGAATCTGCGCGTCCATTTCCTTACATGGGCCATCCGCTCCATTCCGGAGAACTTAGACGATCCATATATCATGTTCGTCCTGGCCACCTCGCGGAGCTTATTATAAAAGATCGTCTCATACTTTTTGCCATAATGTAGCATGGCTTTTTCATAAAGCAGGAACTCGCCGTCTTCTATCTTCTTTATCTGCTCTGCATTTTTTGTAATACCGCCCGCGTGCGAACGATGCACTGCCATCACATCGCGCATGTATTTTGTCTTCCCCTGTTCAGCCGCTATTATCTCTATCGGCAGATCCATGCTTATAGGATCATTGAGATAAAATTCGGGCATAGGGTCGGGTAGATTTTTCCTGAAAATATATCCCGGTGTAGGTATGTAGTGCTTGGCAATAATATCAGCAAAATCCAGGTCGTCCTTTTTGGGGGCAGGATGATACTGAGGCATTTCATTGCCCTGCTCATCTATATATTTCACTTTGCAGAAACAAGCCGAATAGTCGGGGTTTGCCTCAAGAAAATCTACCTGTTTCTGGATTTTATGTACGTCTATCCAATAATCATCACCTTCCATTGTAGCTACATACTTGCCTCTGCACGCCTTCATCAGTTTAATGCTGTTGGCAATGTAACCGATATTCTTTTCATTAAAAATGGGCTTAACGATATCAGGGTATAATGATGCATAGTGGCTGATGACCGCTCTCGAATTATCGGTAGAACAGTCTTCCCCAAGCATCAGCTCAATGGTATAGTCACATTGCTGATTGACAACGCCCTCTATGGCCTCTTTAAGGAAAGGCTCATGATTATAGACCAGCGTATATACACTTACAACAATATCCTTTTTGTTCATTATCACGATATAGTTTCCTCAATAATACTACACACCTGGTCGATGATCTCTTGCGGCATAGCATGGTATACCGGCAAGCAGATGATCC
Source organism: Chitinophagaceae bacterium (assembly GCA_947455215.1). GTDB lineage: Bacteria > Bacteroidota > Bacteroidia > Chitinophagales > Chitinophagaceae > Flavipsychrobacter. The sequence continues at coordinate 80,581 of CANGNA010000008.1, read as the reverse complement.
GCTGCGATATATCCATTGAAACGGGCGTATCATATTTGTTCACGTAATTCAACGTAGACAAGCATGGATAGAAATACCTGCGAGGGTAAATATCCTTCTCGTTCATTGCTTTTATTACCTTCATTGTTATTGCATTATTCTCAAATACAACAGGCATGTAAGCATAGTTGAAGCCGGAATCTGGCGTTGTTTGTATTGTGGTCAGGTTTAGGCCTTCCAGCTGTTGCAGGTAAGCATCTACTACACGCTTACGGTCTGCAAGAATGTCGTCTATATATTTCAGGTTACACAGTCCCATAGCGGCATGGAACTCAGAATTTTTGCCGTTAATACCCGCAACCCCAAAAGTCTCAGGGGTTATGTGTCCAAAGTTCCTCAGCTGAGCCATTTTGTTATGCAACTGTGCTGATGGAGTGAACACTGCGCCACCTTCCGTAGTATGAAATAGTTTGGTAGCGTGAAAGCTTGTCGTACTTATATCACCATAATTAAAAACGCTTTTGCCCTTGTAAGTGGTTCCAAAACAATGGGCAGCATCATAAATAACTTTCAGATCATGCTTGCGGGCTATTTGAGCTATCGCGTCAATATCACAAGGATTACCGAAAACGTGGGTGGCCAGGATGGCTGATGTTTTTTCTGTAATTGCAGCCTCAATGAGCGCAGGGTTGATATTCAGAGAACTGCGATCTATATCTACAAATACGGGAGTGCAATTTTCCCATACTATCGATGAAGTTGTTGCTACGTAAGAAAAAGGCGTAGTAATTATTTCTCCTGTCAGGTCCAATGCTTTTATAGCTATCTGCAAAGCAATTGTACCGTTGCTGAGAAACAACAGGTGGTCCATCCCAAGGTATTGCTTTAAAGAAGCTTCCAGCTGGTTGACCAGGGGGCCGTTATTAGTAAGCCACACTCGTTCCCATATAGATGCAGTATAGGCATTATACTCTTCTAAAGGAGGAAGAAACGGACGAGTAACGTTAATCATATTCTTTGAATTAAATTAAAATCGATCGCGGGCCGCACAGCACCCAGCCATTTACCGAACCATTTGCCGGTTCTTTCCGCCTCAATTACCTCGAACGATAGCAGATCTTCAACTGTCAGCAACTTAACGGTGTAGTTCTTAACAAAATGTAGTACGATAGTATACATGTCATTATTGAGCAATCCGCCGGGAATAACCAATTCACCTACACATACAGTACCCGCGGCCACTTCCTGCTGCTCAGAAATAAGGTTGAACACGCAAAGGCCGGCCGTAGTGTAAACCAGTAAGCTGAGATTAAGTTTTATGTTCTTAAGATTAATAAACTCAACACGGACCTTTACAGATGTTTCCAGCGCGATCTGACCGTCCTCGCTGCCAATTGGAATAATATCGGCGCGTAACAGTTTGATATGCTCTCCATTCGATACATGCTCATCCCACACCCTGCTCAGGCAGTTCTTTACTTCCCTGCTCAAGTAATTATTGATCACCTGCGATGTTTCGCCAATTTCTACAAGCTTGCCTGAATTCAGATAAACCGTGCGTTTGCAGAGACTTTGAACGGCCTGCATGTTGTGACTCACAAAAATAACGGTTCGTCCATGGCCTGCCACATCACTCATTTTGCCAAGGCATTTTTTCTGGAACTCAGCATCACCTACCGCCAAAACTTCGTCCACTATCAGTATCTCAGGCTCCAGGTGAGCCGCCACACCAAACGCAAGGCGAACATACATACCTGAAGAATACCTTTTTACAGGCGTATCTATGTACATCTGTACACCGGCAAATGCAACGATCTCATCGAATTTCGCGCTTATCTCCTTCTTGGTCATGCCAAGAATAGCTCCATTGAGAAAGATATTTTCCCTACCCGTAAGCTCGGGATTAAAACCGGTTCCTACTTCCAACAGCGATGCGATACGGCCACGGATCTTGATGCGGCCTAATGTTGGGCTGGTAACACGAGACAATAATTTAAGTAACGTGGACTTTCCTGCACCATTTTTACCTATGATTCCCAGGGTGTCGCCCTGGTTCACGTCAAACGAAATATCGCGTACGGCCCAGGCATAGTCACTCTCTGCCTTTTTGGTCCTGTCGTTTTGAACACCAACCTTCAGGTAAGGATCTTCCTGTCCCCTTGTCAGCGCCCACCATCTCTTCAGATCATGACTCAAAGTGCCTGTGCCAACCTGGCCCAGCCGATATTGCTTGGAAACATTCTCAATACGTATTACTACTTTGTCTGACATGTAATTTTATTTAGACAGTATCAATAAACCTCCGCTCAACTCGACTAAACATCAACAGGCCAAAGAGGAAAACAATGATGGTAAATACCGCCGAGTAACCCAACCAAAAATAGTTAAGCGTGCCCTTACCTAAAAATGAATATTTAAATGCTTCAAAAATAGACGTTAATGGGTTGAGCCAAAGCCATATCTGCCTTTTAGACGAAACGAGGGAAACGGGATAAATTACCGGCGTTGCATACATCAATAACTGAACAGCAAAAGAGATAAGAAAGTTAAGATCTCTGTATTTTGTTGTAAGGGACGTAATAATGATACCTACCCCCATGCTTAAAACCGCCAGCAACAACAGGAAAAATGGCATATATATCATTGTGTAGGTAGGATGCACTGTTTGCTTTACAAACACAAAATATGCCCAGAAAATAAGGAACAGGCCAAATTGAATCACAAGTTTAATAAGACCCGACACCACCTTGGATAGTGGCAGGATCATTCTTGGGAAATACACCTTACCGAAAACTGCAGCATTATCTGTAAATGTTTTAGAGGTTACATTAAGTGTATCGGCAAAATAATTCCACAAAGAAACACTACCCAAATAGAATAAAATAGGTGGCACATTAGCCGGAGTAAGCTTGGCTACCCGGCCAAAAACAGCTATATATATCAACGTGGTAAATATAGGCTGGATGAGGAACCACACCGGCCCCAGGATCGTTTGCTTGTATACGGTTACAAAGTCCCTCTTTACAAAAAGTGTCAAGAGGTCTCTGTATCGCCAAATCTCTTTTACGTTTAGTCTGACCTTACCCTTTTGTTCTCCAATTATGTCGTCCCATTGCTCCTCATTAACTTGGGGAACAGAAGATGTTGTGCTGCTCATGTCAGGATGTTACTTGTCTTTTTTAAATCTGCTAAAAAAAGTCTTTTTCCCTTTATTGTCGTTTATGTAATAGCCTGAACCATAGGTAGAACCATAACCGTAGCCATAACCATAGCCATAACCGTAGCCACCGCCATAACCATAGTTCTCTTCGTATCCATAACCATAAGCAAATCCTCTGCTGGCAACAACGTCATTGACAACAATGCCGATCTTCGACATCTTTCCAGATTCATACAACTCATTAGGAATGGCCAGCTGGGCTTTATTGGTGTAGCCTTGCCTTACGATATATAAAGATATATCTGCGTAGCCATAAAGTAACTGAGCATCGGTAACCAACCCGATTGGCGATGTATCTATGATGACGTAATCAAAATCTCGCTTCAACTGCTCAAACATACGTTGTGTCTGGGGTAGCAAGATCAATTCGGCAGGGTTGGGCGGAATAGGCCCCGATGGTAACACAAACAGATTATCATCCAGACCCGATGGCACGATCACGCTGTCGTAACTGGCATTACCAATAACATAGTTAGAAAAACCATTATTGTTATCTATACCCAGTGTTTTAGAAATACGCGGCTTACGGAGGTCGAACTCGAGCAAAACAACCTTCTTACCAGACATGGCAAATGTAATGGCCAGGTTTGTTGCAATAAAGGATTTACCCTCATTACTCATACTGGATGTGACAAGCAGTGTCTTTTTTTCGCTGTCTGTAAGCATGTATTGCAAATTCGTACGTAACGCTCTGAACTGTTCTGCTATCAAGGTCCGGGCATTACGCTCCACCGCAATACTCTCTTTAGAAACGTTATTGCCTATCTCACCTACAATAGGAATAGACGTAGCCCGAACAATATCGCCCTTGCTGATGATCTTGATGTTAAGCGCACGACGCAACAAAACAAATCCAAACGGAATGATAAGACCTATAAGAAGGGCATTCATTAATATTTTTGATCTATTGGGAGCAACAGGCCAACCGTCAGTCATAGCGGCGTCTATGATCATGGCATCAGCAACAGTAGATGACTTCTCTATGGCCGTTTCCTCTCTTTTCTTTAATAAGAAAACGTATAGATCCTGCTTGGTAGCCTGCTTCCTTGAATAGTCCAGATAAATGCGTTCTACGTTTGGAACATCTTTAATGTCAGATTTTATCTTATTGAGTTCATCTTTTACCCTGTCAACCTTCAATTGAGCTTCGCGCTTTGATGCGATAAGCGACTTCTGGATGTTAGTTCTCAGACTCTGCTTTTGCCTTATAAGATTCTTAACATTAGGGTTATCGACAGTATTAACGATAAGGTTGTTCTGGATCTGAACCTGTATAGAATTAAAATCATTTAATAGTGAAGCGATACCGGCATTTTGCAACAGGGACGCCGGCAATATGATCGACTCATCATTACTTGCCTTTTGCAAATAATCCGATACACTGGCAATGGCATCTAACTCTATTTCTGCCGCAGATAACTTTTCTAATGCAAGCGAGCTGGCTCCCACAAGTGAACTGGATTGAGCAGCCATGTCTGCCAATTCATTTTTTTGTTTAAAGCCAACTATCTCATCTTCCACACCCGACAGTTCTGCGAACACAATACCGAGTCGCTTATCTATGAACTCCATGGTTCGTTCGGCGATAAGGGTACGACTATTGATATTACGCTGCTTATAAACCCTCATTAATGTGTTGATCACATCCACCGCACGCTCCGGTATCGGATCAAGCATGGTAAGAGACAAGCAACTGGTACCTTTGCCTTTAGGACTAATATCAACAGCATGCATATATTGCTTTGCTGCATCGATCACCGGCGAAACACTTACCATGTACCGCACTTTCGATTTGAAAAAATAGTTTGTTTTAAAAACTACCAAAGAGGTGTTACCCACCAGCACAGAGTCGCCATATCTTACCCTTACATTGTGCTTTGCCCCGGTTGAAAGAAGGCAAAAATCGTTGGATACAGGCACTACAGAAAACCCTGCCCCTGTGATAACACTATCTAAAATAACCAGTTCAAACGGCTTACGACTGTAAACTATAGTGGATTTGAAACGACCCGGAATTGTATAGTTATAGTTTAAATTTAAACTTTTAACCACATCAACCATCAAGGTCCTACTCTTCAGTATCTCTACCTCGTTATCAATACTTATCCTTGTATTGCTAAGCTTGAGCGCCGCAAGTACGTCTTCCTGACCAGAAGATGTTCCCTTCTTAGAGTCATTGATCATTAACTCTGCAGAGGAACGATATATAGGAGTAGCATATCTGAGTTTGATGTTGCCGAGAATGAGCGATATGACCACACTGGCAAGCAACCACGGCCATATTGTCAGCACAATGGTTACAACCCATTTAATATTAAAAACATTATCCTCCGACTTCTTCCTCTTATCAGGCGCAGACGTTTTAAGTTCTTCCATCTGTTGTATAAATCAAGCTTTTATTTAAGTGCTCTAAACGACAATGCCAAAGTGAGCATGGATGCCAAAGCCGAAACGATTCCTATATTTCGAACAAGGGTATTATCACTAGCCTGCACCTTGAATTTAGTAGGCTCTGCATACAACATGTCACGTTGTCTGAGGTAAAAATAGGGCGAATGGAAAAAGTCCGTTCCTGTAAGGTCGAAACGAATCAGCTTCTTCGTGTCGCCTTCGGTTCGGATCATCAGAATATTCTTCCGTTTACCAGTCAGTGCAATATCGCCACCCTCCGCTACTGCCTCTAAAATATTTACTTTTTCATTTGGAAAGGTAGCTTTTCGCTGTCCGAACTCGCCAAGGTAATACACATCAAAATTCAATATCCTCACATTGATCACAGGATTCTGATAAAACTCTTTTGCCTTCTCTTTTATCAGTTCCCTGGCTTCGGCGGTGGTAAGACCGGCAACATGAATAAAGCCAACAAGAGGCAATTCTACATTACCGTTTTTATCAACCAAATAAGCCAGGTAGGGATCTAAACCCATACGAGCCTGTTGCAACGGATTGCTTGACGAGGTGCTTTGCAGATCTGTTTGGATCACAACCAATAAAAGATCGCTTGTCAATATCTTAGGGTTAACAAAACTGGTAACACTATCAATTATATATGGTTTTGAGATAGAATAACTGTCTTTAATACTATTGAGATAAACAACCTTTTTAGGGGATACGCAAGAACTAAAACACACCACTACTGCCGTGAAAACAATCAACAGCCTTGCAATACCCCGTGATGAAAATGTGAACATCATTTCAGTTTATTCAAAATTAAAAGAAAATCTATTTTTCCCTGACGGCCTTTTAGAGCCTGTCTGTAACAATTTCTGCGCTCAGGCAACCCTTTACATCGTATATAACACCGTGTTCCCTCACTACCTTTTTCCAATCTTGCTTCAGGAACTCGTTATGGGCAACAGTAAGGATCAGAGAGTCGAATACCTGACCTGCGGGCAGCACAGCAGTAGTTTCTATACCATACTCATGCATTACATCTTCAGGCTTTGCCCATGGATCATATATAGTAAGATCAATATTATATGAACGCAATTCATTTATTATATCAACTACCTTAGTATTACGTACATCCGGGCAGTTTTCCTTAAACGTAAATCCGAGTACCAATACTTTTGAACGCTTAACAGTGATATCCCTGTTGATCATCTGCTTTACGAACTCACCAGCAATATATGCTCCCATGCCATCGTTAAGACGACGGCCTGCCAGGATGATCTCAGGATGATAGCCCACCTCTTGTGCCTTCTGAGCCAGGTAATAAGGATCGACACCTATGCAGTGCCCGCCTACCAGGCCCGGCTTAAATGGCATAAAATTCCATTTTGTACCGGCGGCCTTCAGCACATCATGCGTATCAATACCGAGTTTATTAAATATTTTAGCTAATTCATTGATGAAGGCAATATTGATATCCCTCTGAGAGTTCTCAATAACCTTCGCCGCTTCTGCAACCTTTATCGATGTTGCCTTATGTGTACCTGCGGTGATGATGCTGGCATAGAGGCCATCAATAACATCGGCGGCTTCAGGTGTAGAGCCAGAGGTTACCTTTAATATCTTAGATACCGTGTGCAACTTGTCTCCGGGATTGATCCGCTCCGGTGAGTAGCCACAAAAGAAATCAACATTGAACTTAAGGCCTGAAACGCGCTCCAGGACAGGAACACATTCGTCTTCAGTTACACCAGGATATACCGTTGATTCATAAACAACATAGTCTCCCTTTTTCAACACCTTGCCTACAGTTTCGCTGGCCTTATATAGAGGGGTAAGGTCTGGGCGGTTGTTTTTATCTACCGGCGTAGGCACAGTAATGATATATACATTGCAACCCTTGATATGCTCCAGGTTATCTGAACAATAAAGACCAACTTCACCGGTAACCGGAACTTTGGGGACGGAAACCTGCGCCAGTAAGCCATCCTCTACTTCAAGCGTGAGGTCTTTATTATCACGCAATTCTTCTATTCTTTTTTTATTGATATCGAAGCCTATAACGGGGTACACTTTACTGAACTCTACTGCAAGAGGCAGGCCCACATAACCCAATCCAATAACAGAAATACAGAATGGCGTATTTTTCATTAAGTAATTTTTTTATGTTTTTTTTACAGATTACAGATGATTTCTCATCTGGTCAGTTTGCAAAAGTAGCCTTTCCGCCTTGCATTTTCAAACTTGGTGTCAGAAACATAATTTAGAATTCAAAAAAGGATAATTGACCAAAGTTGTATATAAGCGGGACTTGAGCACATTGTTTATAGCTGCAGCATGTTTTTCATGATGCATATCTGTGCCGCAGTAGTCGTACATGCCCTTTTCAAGTAATTTTCCGGCTATATTAGCTACATTAGCCCCATAATAGCCTGTGAGGGATAACATGTTTAGTTGAAAGTAACAACCCCGGTCTTTAAATTCGGCATATTTATCGAAATTGTTATGTAACGATTGATAGCGTTCGGGATGCGCTAAGATAGGCTTATAGCCTTTTTTTTGCATGTTAAATAAAGTATTATGTAACATCGGAGGCTCGAACATCATGGAGAATTCGACCAATACTTCATTTTTCTGCACCGTCAGCAAGGGTTCCTTTTCGAGCAATTCAACAAAATATTCATCTATGTAATACTCTGCAGCAGCATTGATCTCCAGCCCAATATTATTTTCCCTGGCGGCTATCCTCAGCTTTTCAAGTCCCTCCCTGATCGTTGTATTGGTGTTGGGGTAGAAGTCTATCATTACATGCGGGGTAGTTACAACAGCTTTGTAACCCATTGCCTCCATATTGCGTAATAATACTATACTATCGTCTATAGTTTTGGCTCCATCATCGATACCGGCAATAAAATGCGAGTGCATATCGGTTCCAAGGAACGCAAAGCTGGCATTAGCAGGTATCGGAAGGTCATTATATTTCTCCTTTTCACTTTTCTCTCTCTTAAAAAACCTTGAAAACATATATCGCAATATAGGGTTTATATTTTAGCTTTTTGCTGTTTTCAGGCAAGATTGTTTATAAAACCTGCCAGCTGTTCCGGCTGCAAAATATGGTAATTTTCCACTACGTTCATAGCACTCCTGGGCATGGCCGGCATTTCAGCCGTTGCGGGATCTTGTATTGCTATCAGCGCATTGTGCGCACCGGCCATTATCAACCCATGTGCGCCATCGCTGTTGGCGCCGGACAATAACACGCAGGCAAGCGATGCGCCGTATACCACAGCGGCAGACTCAAAAGTCACGTCGATACTCGGGCGGCTAAAGTTTACCTTTTCTGAAGCATCGAGGGAAAACGTGCGGTCTTTTTCAACAAGCACATGATAATCAGGCGGGGCAATGTAGCATATACCCGAACATATCGGTTCTTTTTCTTCTATCTCCTTTACAAGCATCAGGGTTTTCGACCGCAGCAGATGAACAAGCAAACTATTGTCGGCCGCATTTTTGCGATGTAGTACAACTACTATTGCTAACCTAAGATGCGGTGTGATAGCAGGTAACGCATCGATCAGTACTTTAATGCTACCTGCCGAACCACCTATGACCACGCACTGGTAGCCCGGACCTATGAGATCTTCCGCCATATCTTCTCCCCGGATTTGAGTACTTTATATTTATCGGACATGCCGGAGAACTTAAGTGTCTCTTTGGAACCAAGGGCAATAAAACCAAATATGTCCAGGCTGTCGTTGAACAGGTGGAACACCCTGTCCTGAAGTGTTTTGTCGAAATAGATAAGTACGTTCCGGCAAATAATTACCTGGAATTCGTTGAACGTGGCATCAGATACCAGGTTGTGGGTTGAGAAGATCATCCTCCGGGATAGTTCTTCATTGAGTTTTATGTATCCGTATCGCGCGGTATAATATTCAGAAAAATCACCTTTTCCCCCGGCGGCTAAATAATTCTCTGAGTATTGTTTCATTTTGGCAGCAGGATAAATACCTTTCCTGGCAACGTCCAGCACTGCGGGATTGATATCTGTGGCATATATCAATGTTTTATGCAGCAGGTTGGCCTCATATAACAATATAGCCATTGAATAGGCTTCTTCGCCAGAGGCTACGCCGGCCAACCAGATCCTTATAAAAGGATAGGTAGCCAATACCGGGAGTATTTCCGCACGCAACGCGAGATAAAAATGCGGGTCGCGGAACATTTCTGTGACGTTGACCGTTATCTCCTCCACCACCCTTTTTATATACACGGGGTCTTTAAGTATCTTATACCTGAACTCTGCGAATGATGGAAATTTGTCCAGGCCGGCGAGCCGTTCGAAGCGCCGTTTTAATGAGGCACGTGCATAGCCCGAAAAATCGTACCCGTACCGGTCGTGCAGATCGGCAACAAGCAATTCCAGTTCTTCATCAGCTATCTGCACGGTGCGGGCGGATTTATTTCATGTAGTGCCGGATGACACCGGTGAGTTTATCAATATCAATAGGCTTGGAGAGATAGTCATCTGCTCCTGCTGCAATGCACCTGTCCCTGTCGCCGGCCATGGCCTGGGCAGTTACCGCAATAACGGGTATATGGCGGGTATTGTCCTTCCGGATGGCCGGGATAAGCGTATAGCCGTCCATCTCGGGCATCATCATGTCCATAAGGATCAGCTCTATTTCCGCATCGTTAGCAATCAGCTGAAGGGCCTCCTGCGGCGTGGTTGCAGCCAGGTAACTATATCCCCTGGACCTTAGCACTGCCGACAATGCAAACACATTCCGGTTGTCGTCGTCAATAATGAGTATCTTTTTCATGAATCGGGGTCATTTTATACGGCTATGTAGCCTGGTACAATGGTAAAATGATAACGAATTCCGCCCCTTCGTTCTCGGCACTCCGGGCCGTGATAATGCCATTGTGCTTTTCAACAATTTTACGGGCAATAGCGAGACCGATACCTGTTCCCTCGTATTTACCGGTGGGGTTCAGTCTCTGGAAGATGGTAAATATCTTCTCCAGATATTGCTCATTAAAACCTATGCCATTGTCCTTTACCGAAATGCGGCAATAGCTACCTGCCGGATCGGGCGGGCTGTCGATATGCCTATCTGCAACGGTATATTGTGTTACCTGTATAACAGGTGCTTTGCCTGCCACGGAAAACTTGAGCGCATTACTGATGATATTCTGGAATACCTGGCGTATCTGACCGGGGATCACATCCATAACAGGCATGGGCGCTATATGGATCTCGGCCTGTTTTTCGTTGATGGTAATTTCCAGGTCGTTGAGTATGTTCTGTAGTATCTCGTTCAGGTTGGCACGCACGAACAGGCTGCCAACCGAAAGGCGGGAGAATGTAAGCAGATCGTTGATGAGCCGGGACATTCTATCGGATGAGGCGATGATCTTATCGAAGTATTCGACGATCTCCGGCTGAAGGTCTTTCTTATACCTTTCCCGGACGATAGAGCTGAAGACCTGTATCTTGCGCAAAGGCTCCTTCAGATCGTGCGAGGCTACAGAGGCGAACTGCTGCAGATCGACATTACTGGTTTCGAGCGCCTTATTTATTTCCAGCAATTCCTGAGTGCGTTCTGCCACCTTTAGCTCCAGCGTAGCCGCTATCTGTTTTTGTTCATGTATATCGGTAAACGTACCTACCCACTTGGTGATGTTGTTATTCTGAATAACCGGACGAACACTAAATAAGTGATACCTTGAATTGCCTTCCTTATCTACCAGCGCTATCTCTGTAATTGCGCCCTGGCCTTTCTCTACCACGAATGCCCAATACTCATCCAGCGACTCATTGTCATGAACGCCGGGGAAAACACTTTTGCTGTCGGAATAGCGGTACCATTGTTCGTTCACATATTCAATAGTACCCGCTTTATTAGCTGTAAAAGCTATCTGTGGTATAGCCTCCAGCACCGATTGGAGCTCCTGCGCTTTTTTATACTGCTCGTACTGTGCATTCTTACGTACTTCCACCTCCATCTTCAGGGCTATGTGCATCTCGTTCAGCTCTCGCGACTGCTCATAGAGCCGGCAGAACGTGCGCACCTTCAGCAGCAATATATCCGGATCGAACGGCTTGGTAATGTAATCCATTGCGCCGGACGCATATCCCCGGGCAATAAAATTCTTATCTGTGTTTACCGCCGACAGGAAGATGATAGGGATGTTCCTGGCCTTGCTGTACCCCATCATTGTCTCCGCCACTTCAAAGCCATCCATGCCTGGCATCTGCACATCCAGTATCACCAGGGTATAGGCGGTACGCAGTATTTTCTTCAGGGCCTCTTCACCAGACAAGGCAGTGTCTACCTGGAAACCATTGGTCTCCAGTAGTATCCTCAGTGAGAATATATTTTCCGGCTTGTCATCTACTATCAGTATCATACCTGTTTGTGCGCCCGGCGCTACCGTCACATTACTTTCCTTTACTTTCATATAACCACACCCTAAGCAGTGATAACAGCTGATCAATATCCACCGGCTTCGAAATATAATCGGAAGCTCCGGCAGCAATACACTTGTTCCTATCGCCTGTCATAGCCTTGGCTGTAACCGCCAATATAGGCAGGCTCCTGAATGCGGGCATCTGCCTGATCTTGCGTATCGACTCATATCCATCCATCTCCGGCATCATCATGTCCATCAGCACCACGTCCACATCGGGGTTGTCCATCATTTGCTGTATGGCATCTCTGCCATCCATGGCAGATACCACTTTCATATGGCTTTGTTCCAGTGCCCTTGTCAGTGAAAAGATGTTGCGCACATCGTCGTCGGCTATCAATACCTTTTTACCCTTCAGCACATCTTCCAGCTCCAGTTTTTTACTCACGGTTGCTTTTGCATTTTCTTTCGGCTCCTGCCCTTCTACCAGGTGCAGGAACAAGCCCACCTCGTCGAGAATGCGCTGATAGGAATGTGCAGTTTTCAGTACTATAGAATCCGCATATTGCCTGATGCGGCTCTCTTCGACCCTCGACAGGTTCTTACCCGTGAATACGATAATAGGCAGCTTCTCGAAGCCGGGCGTTTTCTTAACCGTCTCCAGCGTTTCGTAAGCACTCTGGTCGGGAACACCCATATCCAGTATTACACAATCTACCTCCTTCTTCTGCAAGGCATTGACGCTCGAACTTATATCTGAGCGGATCTCTGCATTGATACGAAATGATTCGAGGTAGTATTCCAGGGCCTTGGCGTGCCTTGGGTTCTCCTCTATGATCAGTACTTTTTTCGGCTCCTTGTTGAGCGCGTCTTTAAGCTTGCCAAACATTTGCTGCATCTGCTCCAGTGCCACGGGCTTGTTGATAAAGTCGACCGCACCACTGAGCAGGCTTTCCTTACGCGCATCAGTGCTCGACATGATATGCACAGGGATGTGGCGCGTTTTAGGGTCGCCCTTCAGTTCGTCCATTATCTGCCAGCCATTCATTACAGGCAACATAATATCGAGCAAAATAGCCTGTGGCTTGTATTTATGTGTAAATGTCAATGCCATATCACCGCGCACACACACAATGCCTTTATATCCGCTGCGGCGGGTAAACGACAATAATGCAGATGCGAAATTGGTATCATCCTCTACTATCAATACTACGTTATCTCCTTGCTTTACACTATCCCTGTCATCAGGTATATCGGCAGGTATCTCCGGCCCTATATATCCCTCGGAGTTCTCCTTCAGCGCCTTTTGAAATTCGGCGGTCTCTTCGCTCAGAACAGGTAATACATCCAACAATTCGTCTTCCAGAACATCGCCTTTTTTTGCCGGGATGACAACTGTAAATGTACTGCCCTGGCCGGGCGTGCTTTCCAGCGATATGCGACCACCGAGCAGCCTGCTGAGCTCGCGGCTGATAGATAACCCGAGGCCGGTGCCACCGTACTTACGCCGGGTAGACCCATCGGCCTGCCGGAATGCCTCGAACACAAATGCCTGCTTATCTTCTGCTATGCCAATACCGGTATCTACCACTTTGAAGGACACGGCCGGTTGCTCATCGGAGCCGGCAGGTGATATATCCAACGCTACATACCCTTCTGAAGTGAACTTCATAGCATTGGACAACAGGTTCCTTAATACCTGTTCCAACTTCAGCTTATCGGTCTCTACCACCATAGGCAACGGCTGCAGGAGGTTGAAGCGCAGTTCGATCTTCTTATCGCGTGCTACAGGATCGAACAGGGCACGCATATCTTCCACTATCTCCGACAAGGCCACCGGGCGTATCTCCACATCCATTTTGCCTGCCTCTATCTTCGACAGGTCGAGTATCTCATCAATAAGGCTGAGCAGGCCGTTGCCTGAACTCTGTATCACCTTTGCCGATTCAATTTGCTCCGTGGTGAGATTCTGCTCGTTGTTCTCGGATAACAACCGGGAGAGCAGGAGTATAGAGTTAAGCGGTGTGCGCAACTCGTGCGACATGTTGGCCAGGAACTCCGACTTATATTTTGTGCTTTGCTCCAGCTGTTCCGCCTTCTGCTGTATCTCCAGGTTGCGCTCTGCGATCATCTGGTTCTTCTCCTCCAGCAGGCGGCTGCGCTCTTCCAGGTCCATGTTCGATTGCTGCAATTCTGCCTGTTGTACTTTCATTTCTTCTTCCGATGCCTGCAGACTCTCTGTCTGTGTCTCCAGTTCGGTGTTCAGCGCTTCCAGCTCACTCTGTTGTGCCTGAAGCTCTTCGGCCTGTGCCTGCGTTTCCTCCAGCAACTCCTGCAATTTTTTGCGGCTTTGGGCACTGCTTACCGCAATACCCGCTACGCCGGAAATAGCCCGAATAAACTCTATTTGCTTATCAGTAAAATTGGTGAGCGAGTGTATTTCCAGCACACCATTTATGCTCCCCTGGTTGAATGTAGGCATGGCGATAATAGCAGAAGGGCGGAGATCGCCACCTGCGTAGTTAAGTACCACCTGGTTTTTATCGATATTACGCCACACCATTTCCTTTTTATTGCTCAGCACCTGTCCGGCAGCCCCTTCACCTGCGCCAACTGTCCGCCGATCGCCGGGCACAGCCAATGCGTATGTAGCCTCAAGCTCAAGCATATCTCTATCATTAAGCAAATAGTATGCCCCCGACTGGCCGCCTGTGTATTCCACTATAAAATTCAGTATATCGTGAGCAAGCGCTGATACCTCTTTATCGCCCACTATACAAATGTTCAGCCCGGCGATACCTGCCTGCAACCACTCTTTATCCGACAGGGAATTGAAGGAATATTCGAGCGATCCGCTCATTTTGTTCAGCAGTCCGGCAAGACTGCCCAGCGTGTCTGCGCCGCTGTCTTTAATCCTTATCGTATAGTCGCCGGCAGCTATCTGCTCAGCCACGTTCTGTATGATACTTAACCGCTTACTGATATCGGCATCCTTATCCTCCAATTGTTTTTGCAGCAGCGCGCGCTTATCCACATCGGCTACTATGCGCGAAAAGAACATAATGGTAATGAGCAACGATAGTACGGCCGCACCCACAATGATAACGGGCGTGTACGTGGCATATTTACCCAGTTCGCGCATGCGTGTATCCAGCAGTATACGTTCGCGCGACTCCATCAGCGCAACGATCTTCCGCGCCTCATCCATATGATGCTTTCCGGCCTCCAGGTATTCCACATCTATCGGCAAGCCTTTGCGCTTATAATCGATAAGTGTTTCGAGCGCAGACAGGCGATTAACGATCACATCTTTCAGCTCCTTTGCCGATGCCTGCTGCACGGGGTTATCAACCGTCAGTGCTTTGATCTGTGCCAACTTATCGAGCGACTTATCGTAGGAGCCAATGTAAGGCGCCAGGAATTTATCATTACCGGTAAGCAGGAACCCTCGCTGCCCGGTCTCGGCATCTTTTAAAATAGATATTGTTTCTTCCAGTTCTTGTATCACGGAGTCGGTATGGTTTACCATTCCGTTGCTATACATCAGGTTTTTTATACTGTTGTACGAGGCTACTGAACTTATCAACAGCAGTATCATAGAGATACTAAAACCGATGAAGAGATTTCTCTTTATGGTCGATCGCATTAAAAGGGCGCCGGGTGTTTTATGGTGTCAGGCTCTTTAAAAATACAGAATATCAGGCACAGTTACACATTTTCAATATATGTAATCCTTATTGGTTTAGTTAGCAGTAGTTTACCTGTTGTCGGCGAGTAAAAGCTGCTTGTCGGCTATCTGCAGGCGGCTGCCCGGTGAGCCGGCCAGGTTGAACTCCTGGTGAGATGTAATAAGAAAAGATACGCCGGAAAGATAGGTTTGCGCTATGAGTTGCAGGAGGCTGGCAACCGCCTGCTGGTCGAGCGTGATAAGTGGTTCATCGAGTAAGATAAGCGAGGGTTTACCAATAAAGCCCAGTACCAGCGAAAGCTTCTTAGCCATACCGCTGGAATAGGTGCCTATCTTATTATTAAGATAAGTACCTGAACCCAACGTATTGGCCAGCACAATGGCTTGTTGCTTATCCGCGTTCTTCGTTTCGGTGTAAAATTGGATCAGGTCGGCACCGGTAAGAAAGGCCGGGTATTGCGGCTCCGCGTCTGCATAGTTCACCTTGTGCCTGTAGCCAATGCGATCGGTATTGATCTCAGTGCCTGCTACTTCTATCTTACCTGAAAAGGGTATCAGCCCGGCAATAGATCTAAGCAACGTTGTTTTACCTGATCCGTTCTCGCCTTTCAACCAGTAGACACCATGCGGCAGTTCCAGGTCGGCGCTGATGACCGGCAGATTGTTGTACTGCTTGCTATATTGGATAAACCGGATCAAAAACAAAGGAGATTTGACTGAAAAATAGATAGTATTCTGTTAAGGGATTGGGAAAAGTTTGTCCGCTACTTCATGAACAGGTACATAAGCCTGACGGTCCACATATTATTGTACTGTGCGCCCTTGGTGATGTTGGGGATATTATCGCGGATGCTGAGCAGCGAATACTGGAAACGCAGGTTGAGGAAAAAGCCTTTGTACAGGTGTGCGGAACCACCCAGCAATAGCTGGAAATCGTTCTTCCGGAAAGGATACTTTGTCTGGTCGAGTGGGGTAGTTTGCGGCGGATTAGTAGTGATGTACTCATTGGAGGTACCCAACCTGGAATAGGAGAAGCCACCACCAAAGTGATTCTTATGATCATCGAAATAATTGATCATGAGGGGTATCTCGCCATAGGTAAGATCGGCGCCATACTTGGTGATGTAGTAACCCGCTGCCAGCATTTGCGGTTCTTTGGATACACTGCCCTTTTGCGACAACAGCACCTCTATGCTGCCCGCAATATGCTCATCCATTTTAAAGAATACCACACCGCCCACATTCATACCCTTGCGGCTGTAGCCGGCAAAGTTGTCGCCATCTATCTGCGTCAGGTTCACGCCGGCTATAAGGCCACCGTAAAAGGTACGGTTCTCGTACATGGCATATTCTTCCTGGGCCAGCAGGCCGCGGCTCATGCCCATCAGCAACAATACAAGCGCAAAAGTTAGTTTTTTCATGTTCGGTAGCGGACCCGGCAAATATACCTTTTATATGAACAGGTACATTAAGCGAACGGTCCACACGTTATTATATTGTGAGGAGCGGGAAATACCCGACGGCACATTGGTACGTATAGGAATAAGCGAGTACTGGAAGCGCAAATTGGCGAACAACCCCTTCCACACATGCAGCTGTGCACCGGCTATCAGTTGCAGATCGCTCTTTTTAAAAGGGTAATTATTAAGGTCGTGGGTGTATGCAGGCACGGTGGTCACCTTTTCTGTAGCATTGAGCAACTGGCCGTAAGAAACGCCAATGCCCAGGTGGCTGCGGTGCTGATCGAAGAAATTGATCATGACAGGTATCTCGGCGTACCTGAGGTCTACACTGTATTTGGTGATGACAATAGAGCTGTCGATATCGCCATACCTGGTAATATTGCTTCGAGCCCCCTTCTGGCTGTACAACAGCTCAAAACTGAGGGCGGTGTTCTTACGGATCTTGGCGTAAGCTATACCACCTACGTTTGCACCAAATTTGTAATACCCGGCAAAATTATCACCATCTACCTGCGCAAAGTTGCCACCGGCAATGGCACCTATAGAAAACACCTTGGGGTTACCGTTCTTGTCATCCTCTACCTGTGCAGCAACACGGAAGCCGGCAAGAAACATACTTAAAAAAAAGACAATAGCTGTTATTGCTCCGAATTTTCTACTTTTAACCATCGAAAGAGCAGTACTAAAATGAGTTTCAAATATACGCCGAATACGCTGAAAAAACTGGAAGAGCTTTTTGAAGAAGCCCGCTACGTAGTGCGTTTTGAGAAAGGCCACTTCAACAGTGGCTACTGCATTCTTGAGGATAAGCGCATTGTGGTGATCAATAAGTTCTTCAACGTGGAAGGCCGCATCAATGCACTGGTGGAAATATTGCAGAATATTAACATTAACGAGGATGAGCTGAGCGGCGAAATGCTGAAATGGTACCGCCAATTGAAAGAACAACCCGACTTTGGCAAGCCCGACGCCGTACAAACACAAATGGACCTGTAGTGAAGATAACATTCTTAGGCACCGGCACATCGCAGGGCGTTCCTTTGATAGGTTGCCATTGCCCGGTGTGTACCTCGGCCAATAAAAAAGACAACAGGCTGCGCAGCGCCATACTGGTGGAGGCACCAGGCGCTACTGTGGTGATAGATGCAGGACCAGACTTCCGCTACCAGATGCTGCGCGCAAAGGTGAACAACCTAGACGCCATTGTATTTACCCATAGCCATAAAGACCATGTGGCGGGACTGGACGACGTACGTGCCTACAATTACTTTCAGCAGAAGGCCATGCCGGTATATGCCACGCCGGAAACACAAACTGTACTCAAAAGGGAATTCAGCTATGTGTTTGATAACCCCACTTACCCCGGCATACCGCAACTGGACCTGGTAACGCTGGACCCGGACCAGCCATTCACCATTAACGGGCTGGAGTTCATCCCCATCCGTGTGCAACACTATAAAATGGAGGTGCTCGGTTTCCGCATAGGTAAGTTCACGTATATAACGGATGCCAATTACATAGCGCCGGAGCAACTGGACAAGGTAAATGGCAGCGACACACTGGTGCTTACTGCACTGCGCCACGAGAAGCACCCGTCGCACTTTACGCTGGCCGAATCGATAGAGATAGCCCAGAGCCTGGACGTAAAGCAAACGTATTTTACACACGTGAGCCACCAACTGGGCCTGCACAACGACGTGAACGCAACGCTACCGGCCAACATGCAACTTGCATATGATGGGTTGGTGCTGGAATTTTAAAGAGTCGTAAGTCAAAAGTCGTAAGTCGTAAGCTGGCTTATCAAATCACAAAATAGTTTCAGAATTTTCGGACTTTTGCCATCCGATTTTATCGCATACAATAAACATGGAATATAATTTCTCTGAAATAGAGCAACACTGGAAAAAATACTGGACCGACAACCACGTATATAAGGTGGAGAACCCGGCACCGGGCCAAACACCCAAGCCTAAGTTTTATGTGCTGGACATGTTCCCTTACCCTAGTGGTGCCGGCCTGCATGTAGGTCACCCGCTGGGCTACATAGCGTCCGACATATACGCCCGCTATAAAAGGCTGTGTGGCTACAACGTGCTGCACCCCATGGGATTTGATGCCTTTGGCCTGCCCGCAGAGCAATATGCCCTGGAAACAGGACAGCACCCCGCAGTGACAACAGAAAAGAATATTGCCCGCTACCGCGAGCAGCTGGATAACATCGGCTTCAGCTACGACTGGAGCCGCCAGGTGCGCACCAGCGAGGCCAGCTATTATAAGTGGACGCAGTGGATATTCCTGCAGTTGTTCCATAGCTGGTACGACAGGAGCATGGACAAGGCGCGCCCTATTGCCGACCTGGTGAAAATATTTGAGCTGACAGGCAACGCCGGCTATCCTTGCCCCGGCGATGACACCTGCTCATTTACCGCAGAGCAATGGAAAGCTTACAGCGAAAAAGACCAGCGCAACATATTAATGAACTACCGCAATGCCTACCAGGGTTATGCCCAGGTGTGGTGGTGCGAAGCACTGGGTACCGTACTGGCCAACGATGAGGTGGTAAATGGCGTAAGTGAGCGCGGCGGCCACCCCGTAGAGCGCAAGAACATGCGCCAGTGGTTCTTACGCATCACCGAGTTTGCAGAGCGCCTGCTCAACAGCCTGGACAACCTGGACTGGAGCGAGGCAATGAAAGAGATGCAGCGTAACTGGATAGGTAAGAGCAACGGTGCTGAAGTATCATTCAAACTGGCAGGGGGTGAAGGTGAGGTATTGGTCTTCACTACCCGACCCGATACCATATTTGGTGTAGACTTTATGGTGCTGGCACCCGAGCATGAGCTGGTTGATAGCATCACCACCGCCGACCAGAAGCAAAAAGTAGATGAGTACAAGGCCTATGTAAAGAGCCGCAGCGAGCGCGAGCGCATGAGCGAGGTGAAGCAGGTGACAGGTGCTTTTACCGGTGCGTATGTGCTGCATCCGTTCACAGGCAAAAAGATACCGGTGTGGATATCGGAATACGTATTAGCGGGCTATGGCACAGGCGCTATTATGGCCGTGCCAAGCGGCGACGATCGGGACCATGCGTTTGCTAAGCATTTCGACATAGCCATTACCAATGTGTTTGGTGATGCCTATACCGGAGATAAGGCCTACAGCAGCAAAACAGGCACCATTGAGAACAGCGACTTTTTGAACGGCATGCCGGTGAGCAGCGCTATTGATGCTGCCATAGCAGCTTTGGTAAATGCAGGCGTGGGTACTAAGAAAGTAAATTATCGCCTGCGCGATGCGGGCTTCAGCCGCCAGCGCTACTGGGGCGAGCCCTTCCCGATAGTGTATAAGGACGATGTACCTTATGGTACCGACGAACTGAACGATGCAACTTTATCGCAGTTGCCAGTAGAACTGCCGATGGTAGAGCACTACAAACCAGGCCCCGAAGGACAGGGCCCGCTCGCCAATATAGAAGATTGGGTCTCCCTCTCCCTTGGAGAGGGCCGGGGTGAGGCTACCCGCGAGACCAACACCATGCCCGGCTATGCCGGCAGCAGCTGGTACTTCCTCCGCTATATGGATCCGCATAACGGCACTGAATTTGCAGGCCGCGCCGCTACAGACTACTGGCAGCAGGTAGACCTGTATGTAGGCGGTACCGAACACGCTGTAGGCCACTTGTTATACAGCCGTATGTGGACCAAAGCCCTGCACGACCTGGGCTATATCAGCTTCGATGAACCTTTCAGGAAGTTGCTGAACCAGGGGATGATACAGGGGAGTTCGAGGTTTGTGTATAAACTTATGAATGGTGGAATATTCCCTGGCGATTTTGATGTTTCATCTCTTCCAGATATCTACATTTCTAAAGACATTGTAGACAAATTAATTTCTAGAGAACCATCGGTAAAAGAAAAGGTTGAGCACTTCATTAAAGAAAATGGCGGAGTCTATTCAATCTTGATGGACTGGGAAAAAGAAAAATATGACGGCATCCCTTTAGGTCGAAGTCGAGTAGATGTAAATATCGTCAACGGTCTTGAGCTCGACGTTAATGCGTTCAAAAAATGGCGGGCTGAAAATGTGAATGCTAAATTTCTCTGTAACGAAGATGACAGATTTGTTTGTGAAGCCGAAGTCGAAAAAATGTCCAAGTCCAAATACAATGTTGTTAACCCCGATGACATTGTAAAGGAATACGGCGCCGATACCTTCCGTATGTACGAGATGTTCCTGGGGCCTATAGACATGAGCAAGCCGTGGGACACCAAGGGCATAGAAGGTGTACACCGCTTCCTGAAGAAGCTGTGGCGCTTATATGCTGATGAGCAGAAGGGCTGGATAGTGACCGATGAGGCTGCAACTGATGCGGAACTGAAAGTGCTGCACAAGACCATAAAGAAGATAAGCGAGGATATGGAGCGCTTCTCTTTCAACACGTCGGTAAGTCAGTTCATGATCACCGTGAACGAGCTGAGCAGCCTTAACTGCCACAAGCGCGCCATACTGGAGCCACTGGCCATACTGATATGTCCGTTCGCACCACACATGGCCGAAGAGCTGTGGCACAAGCTGGGCCATACAGACAGTGTGGTGAAAGCCGCCTATCCTCAATACGAAGAAAAGTACACTGTAGACAATACCAAGAACTACCCTGTAGCCATCAATGGTAAAGCCCGTGTAGAAATGGAGTTTGCCCTTGATGCGGCACAGGCAGATATAGAAGCAGCCGTGCTGGCCAACGAGGCCGTGCAAAAATGGATGGAAGGTAAGCAGCCCAAGAAGATCATTTTTGTAAAAGGCAAGATGATCAACGTGGTGATATAGTTTGCTTTATAGCATTGACAAGAATAGAGACGCAATATTTGCGTCTCTGCTTTTTTTGAAGCCTTCGTACATTTATAACAGCAAAAGAGCGCGACATGGCAGACAATACTATTGAGGAACACAACGTCAATAAGGCGGAGTATACGTACGATGCGGCAACTATTGCTGAATTAAAACAGTTGAGCGATGACGCATTCTCAGGAACCACGCCAATGCTAACCTGGGAGCAAGTACTTATCAATGTGAATGCCCGCAGAAAGAACAATAAAAAACACCTCTAATTCATTACTACTTTATCTCTTTATAAGTAAAGGCTGCCAGAGGGCAGCCTTTACTTATAAGATTGTATCGCTGTCTATTACTTATCTGCTGTCGCATCCGTAATATCAATGGTCACAGACTCTGCTCCCTTCACATGGTCAGTCTTGATTTTATACCCGAGCGTTCCACCCGGCTCAACTTCCCCTTCAACTGTTTGCTTATGCTTTTCTATCGTAGCTCCCTCTTTATCTTTGAAGTCTACTTGCACTTCAATGTTTTTATATGTAGTAAGCGTAGCCTTATTGATTATCTCACCCTCTACAACCGTCCTGTTCACCAGGTTGTTGCGATGAGAGCCTGATATCTTCAGGAACTTCAGCGGGCTCTCTTTCTCCATATCGGCTATAGATGCCTTCTTCTCTTCGTATTGGGTCGACGGGCGCTGCTGGTTGGCAGAGTTCTTACAACCTACGGCAATGGCCGACAACATGAGTATGGTAACTATTTGCTTCATAGCTTTTATTTCTGGCCCCAAACTTAGTATATATCCTGTTAAAAACCATGTAAACAACAAGCCACCGGCTATACTGCCGGCAGCTTGCTGCAAACCTAAACCTAAACACGCCCCTTTACTTTTTAACTGCTGCCTTCTCTTTCTGCGCATTGGCTACCGGCTTCGCCGTGGCGGCTTTCTTTACTTTCTCGGTTGGCTTAGTGGCCGTCACAGGTGCTTTGGTTGCCTTTACCAAGGTAGGTGCCTTGTGCTCTGTCACCATTTTCCTTTTGTTCAAAGTTGCCCTTTCCGTTTTTTTGGCTTCCTGTGCATGTGCCGCCGATACACCGAAGAACGCTGCCGCCATCACTGCGGTTACCATCATTTTTTTCATACGCTGTTGTTGTGTTTTTACCTTACTACTTCATTTTGTGTGCCATACACGTGCAATAAAAGTTAAAGAAAACCGAAAGCACTAAACCAGCTGTTTATAGAACTGTTTCACCCCGCCGTCGTTTACTGTTCATTTTTATTTATCTTCCCTGAAATTTTTTATCCGCATGGCTGATGCTTACAACGAGAAGCCGGGGTCGGCTAACTCCGGCGCCTTATCAACACTGGTAACGGTGTTCTTTTTCTGGGGCTTTATTGCTGCCGGCAACGGTGTGTTCATCCCCTTCTGCAAACACTATTTTCACCTCGACCAGTTCCAGTCGCAGCTGATAGACTTTGCTTTTTACTTTGCCTATTATATAGGTGCGCTGGTATTGTACATGATATCGTATGCACTGCGGCGCGAGATAGTAGGCCGCTGGGGCTATAAGCGAAGTATTGTGTATGGGCTTCTGTTCTCTGCCATCGGCGCGCTGATGATGATCGTAGCCGTTAATGCCAATACCTTCCCGGGCATGCTGGGTGGTTTGTTCGTGGTGGCACTGGGCTTTTCTTTACAGCAAACAGCAGCCAACCCCTTTGCAGCCATGCTTGGTGCACCGGAGACGGGCGCACAACGCATCACCCTGGGCGGTGGTATCAACTCATTCGGCACAGCCATTGGCCCTATAGTTGTGGCACTGGCATTGTTCGGCGCTACCAAGGCCAACGATGCACAGATACAATCGCTGGGGCTGGACAAAGTATCGGTACTTTACGCCTGTGTGGCTGCACTGTTCATCATTGCCGCTGCATTGTTCTTCTTCTCTAAGAAACTACCCGAAAGAAAGTACGATGATGTTACCGAGCGCTCGCCCAAGGCATTGATGGCATTGCTGATAATGACCGCCCTGCTCATTGGCATCTTTGTCTTCGTATTCAAAAGCTATACCGTAGTTACTACAGACAAGGCCATACTGGCAGGCATAGAAGACACCCGTGTAAAACTGGCCCTTGCGGGCCTGGCCGTTATCCTGGGTACATTGTTCGTATCGTTATTCAGCGCCAGGAGCAACCCTACCGGCTGGGGCGCTATGCGCTACCCGCAGCTGGTACTGGGTATGCTGGCCATATTCACTTACGTAGGTGTAGAGGTGACCATACAAAGCAATATGGGTGCCCTGCTGGAGCAACCGGCATTCGGCGGTTATACCTCATCGCAGATAGCACCGTTCATCTCCATGTATTGGGGCAGCCTGATGGTAGGCCGCTGGACAGGATCCATTAAGGTGTTTGAACCCGGCCAGTCTTTAAAGACCATACTCCTTTTCGTAGTGCCGCTCATTGCATTCGCCGTTGTACTGCTTGTGAATGTTGTGGCACAGAACGATGTAACACCATTGTATGGTTATGTTGCCTGTGTACTGGTGCAGGGCATCGCCTTCTACATCAGTAAAGACAAACCGGCCACTACGCTGATGATATTCTCTATGCTGGGCGCATTAAGCATGATACTCGGTATCATGACCACCGGCACAGTGGCTACTTATGCCTTCCTTAGCGGGGGGCTGTTCTGCTCCATTATGTGGCCGTGCATCTTTGCCCTGGCCATTGCCGGGCTGGGCACGCTCACATCGCAGGGCTCTGCTTTTCTCATCATGATGATATTGGGTGGCGCTATCATACCGCCTATACAAGGTAAACTGGCAGATATGCCATCCATAGGTATACATCAATCGTACTGGGTGCCAGCCATAGGCTTTGCTTACCTGGCGTGGTACGGATTTGGTGTTCGCCGTATGTTACAAAAACAAGGAATAGATTATGACGCAGGAACTGGCGCTGGGCATTGATATAGGCGGTACAAATACGGCCTTCGGCATTGTAAACAGGCGCGGAGAGATCATTGCCAAGGGCAAGATGCCCACAACAGGGCACGATACGCCCTACCATTATATCTCGGCATTAAAGCAACGCCTGGATGAGGTAACGGGCGGTATCAGCCACGAGCGCTTTGCAGGCGTGGGCATTGGCGCACCCAACGGCAACTTTTATACCGGGGAGATCGTTTTTGCCCCTAACCTGCCATGGCAGGGAGTGGTACCAATGGCCCGCATCATATCAGAAGCGCTGAACCTTAAAGCTATATTGACCAACGATGCCAATGCTGCGGCCTACGGCGAGATGACCTATGGCGCCGCCAAAGGCATGAAAGACTTTATCCTGATAACACTGGGCACCGGCGTAGGTAGCGGCTTTGTGGCCAACGGATCGCTCATATACGGGCACGATGGCTTTGCCGGCGAACTGGGACATGTAATAGCTGTGCGTAATGGCCGTAAGTGCGGCTGCGGCCGCCATGGCTGCCTGGAGCGTTATGCTTCAGCCACGGGCATCGTGCAGTCGGCCACGGAATGGATGAAGGAACGCAACGATGCATCCATCCTCAGAGATGAGCACCCGCTGACCGCGAAAGCGATACACGAAGCCGCAGAAAAGGGCGACAAATTTGCCCTGGAGCTGATGGAATATACCGGCATGATACTGGGCCAAACCCTGGCCGATGCAGTGGCCATCACATCGCCCGAAGCTATCATCTTCTTCGGCGGACTGGCCAATGCCGGCGACCTGTTGTTTACCCACGTACGCACCCACATGGAAGACAACCTGCTCAACATTTATAAGAACAAAGTAAAACTCATACAATCGGCCCTGCCCGACTCTGATGCCGCTATACTCGGCGCCAGCGCCCTGGTGTGGTAATAATAAAGCCCTGCTGGCAGCAGGGCTTTATTTATTGGTTAAACTCAGCTTAATATCAACTAGTAATTTGCAAATTTATCAGTGCTTGAAAAAGATCCTGTATACCATCACAATAATGGCAATAAGAAACATAAACAAAGAAATACGGTTCATGCCGTGCATCATCTTTATGTTCGCGTTCGTAGGGTCGGAAGGATCTCTTTTCCGAAGGTAGAAATAGGTTAAGATCTGCTGCCAAATACCACCTTTCATAAATTTTCTCTTTTTTATAAAATTACGGAAAAAATTGGCGGATATCCCTATATTTGCAGCCCACACGGGGAATTAGCTCAGCTGGCTAGAGCGCTTGCATGGCATGCAAGAGGTCATCGGTTCGACTCCGTTATTCTCCACAAACAATAAAACCCTTGCTGAGGCAAGGGTTTTATTGTTTCGTAAATATCGCAAAGTCGAACCTTTGTTCTTAAATTCTATTATTGCTTAATAAAATGTTGTAGTTGATCGGGGTTATTTCCAAACCGCTTTACTGCACCGACACTTAATTTTGGGAAATCCCCATTATTAATCGCGTTAATAAGTTCTTGTTCAAATTTCGTTAGTTGATTATTCAATCTTCGAATATCCTTATCCAAATACTTAGCTAACGGGTAGTCATCGCCCGCGTTAAATTGTTTTAGTTTTCGCAATAGCAAATCTTCAAAATCTTCAAATTCTGTTATAAATGTGTCTAATACAGATTTCGCATGCAAATCAATAAGATAAATATTTCTAAGTAAATGTTCAATTATTTCAAGAACAACAATGAGAGCTTCCTTTTTGGGAACAGCGATCTCATGAATACTGTCATTGCCTAAAAAACGTACTGCATGCAATCGTTTAGCTTCGCTTTCTGTTATAAGTCTGTTTTTAGATAGATTGTCAATTTGCGTAGCAAGATTTTTTCCAGTAATTTTTTTATCATTACATACCGCTTCTATAACTGCTCGAAATCCGACACCAGCAAGCAGATTACATTCATTTTTCAAAGCGTCTAAAGTTTCTTTATACACAGTGCGAATCGTACTGGGAAGATTGTATTGCTCTGAAATGGGGCTGTGATTTTTTAGGGGCTTCGGATAAACTTCCACTGTTATTTCGTGAATCCAGTTCTCATACTCGTCGGGGTAAGAAACCTCATAATCATGTGTCTCAATTCGAAATGATATTGATTCACATCCCATGCACTGAAGCATATAGTATTTCCACGATATTTTATAATCGTCTTCATCATTATTGATAGTCTTAGCCATAAGAACATGATGATGATTCTCATTTTGACATACACTGCAATAATGCTTCAAGGACGTTTTTTCAGAAGATGCCATATATTGATCTAAGTTGAACTACTTTAGTGTTATGAGATATAGCTATCTATTCGACAATAATTTATACCGACAACTTACTACTTCGCCAAACGGACTCGCATTAAAAAACTTCAATAATGCAATTGACAAGTATGAAATTACAAAAAAAATTGCCAGTCGACCAATTGCATTTAGAATGACTCCTTTTACAATTATGGAGGCCCTTGGAATAACGGCTCCCAATCCTCCAATTAGCATTCCTAGGCATCTGAATAGTGGGAAGAAACTGCGGGAGCTTTTAGACTACGTTATTTCTGAGGCAAAATCTTTCTATTATAGTTCACCAAATTTAAAAAAGCAGTATTTTTTAGATAAAGCCCAAGAACAAATGAAATTCACATCTTTTGAAGCAACTGCTTTTGAGAAGATATGCATACTCGACCCCTTAAATGATGATAACTTTGAAGACTATATAGTTCTATGTTTGGCTTTCGACTTTCTTTACAAGTTTGAATTTCCAAAGGAAATTCAACTACAGGCTTTACACACTTATTTTATCCCAACTTTTTTCATTAATGATTCATTTGTAGCTGGATTGAGCAAGTTTAGGATTGCAAAAAAACTTTGGGATATAGCCTACCCCTCATTGCTGAAAAAAAGTGATTATTCAAATGAAACAATCGAAAAAATGAACGGCTCGATGCGGTTAAAAAAATTAAAAGATTATTTGGATTGTGAATTGGTCCATATGCTCAGCGTTGGCGACTATACTAAGAATACCTATCAACCCGTTGTTGCGTTTACATGTGATGATGGCCAAAATGTAATTAATAGAATCATGACATATAAATCCATAATAGAATTATTCATCAACTTGCTAGATGACGTTGTTTATGGAGAATTCAAATCGACAATACAAAGTTGGCAGCAGGGTGTATTAGTAATATGCAACATGGATGGAACATTTAAAGATGTTATTGAAGTAAATAAAATTGTCCCATTTAGATAATCAAATTTTATGACTGCTTAATTTTTATATAAAAACATAACCTTTCCAATTCCTCCACATAAAAGTTCGACATATCCCGCCCCACTTTCCACAACAACCGGGAACATAGAACCAGAGCTCCCGGTTTTTATTTCTCGTTAATTCATACTTTGAAGGTTGCGTGGGCTTGAGAGCTTTTAGCGAGGCGAACGTTCTTGAAAATCTTCTTTTTGGTTTCCTTTGAAAACTTAAAAAAAGTTGTGAAAAGCACAATCGATTTTACCAGAAGAATATTTGATAAACCTGTCATCATCATTGAATGCTCACTCGAATATATTCGATACTCATAGTCGTTGTCAACTTCCATCATTCTGTCTGATATATCTGCAATATGTACGGTAGCAGAAGTTTCAGAAAAAACAGCATTGTACAGATCTTCAATATCCGCTGCTACGGCAATATCCCTTTTGTTTTTTAAAAAGCTTTGCGATTTCTCAAGTTCTTTAAATAGTGTTTCATTGTTACTGTACTTTGCTTTTATTCTTAAATAATTTGCTTCCACATGTTCTAAATATTCTCTGTGAGATTTATTGATTGTGAATAGCTCATAGGTTCCCGATTTTTTAGAATTGAGATACATTTTTATCATTACCCAATCTTCATATAGCACAACTCGTTGCGCAACTTTATCCAAATCATCTGATTCTATCAAATAGAATAAAATTAAAAATGCCTCAAGTTGTGATCGTACAAGCGTTGACGAATTCAAGCCATGCCCTGTTAAGCATAATAAAGTAATGGCTTCTTGATAACTTATACCAACGGTAAATACTCCAATAAGTCTCGCGATAAAAATATCAACATCGTTATCTAAAAAATCATCTCTTTCCATTTTGTCAATATAATAGAGACACCTTTTAGCCGCCTTATTTAAGTCTTTAGAGTCTCGAAATTCCATTCCATATTTCGAGAAAGATCGCTGTATAAACTGACCGATATAGTATAACCTACTTTTCAATTGAAAAATTTATTGCTTCACAAAATAGTTAACCTTCTCATTCAGAACTTACGTTAGATCGTTAAACCGCTCCAAATCCTCCACAAAAAAGTTCGACATATCCCCGCCCCACTCCAAAAAGCTCCGCAATTGCGGAGCTTTTTTTATTGTCATTCCACCACTACCAGCCTTTCCGCGGCGCCTTTTTCAGTAACCACACTCACCAAATATACGCCTGCAGTATGCAACTGGCAAGGCACCGCATCCGTTGTCAGCGCAGGTTGTTCATACACACACCTGCCTGCCAGGTCATATATCTTTATAGTAACCTCTTCCGGATCCTCAGCCAGCATCGCTATAGTAAAACTACCACCGGTCGCGGGGTTAGGGTATACCTTTAAGGCAATGGCTTGTTTTGCCGGGCCTGCTACACCTACTCCGGCATAGGTCTGCCGTATGCGGTAGTTGCCGTGGTCCGATACCAGCAGGCTGCCATTGGGTGTTAGCGCTATACCATAAGGGTAATAAAACCGGGCTGCCGTAGCCGCCACATTATCAAAACCCAACCCGGCAGCACCATCGCCCGCGTAGGTGATGATCGTGCCACCAATATCTACCCGCCTGATGCGCTCATTCCAGGCATCAGCAATGAAGAACTCACCTGCCGGTGTTACCGCTATCCCTATAGGTTCGTTCAGTGCTGCATTAGTGGCCGGTATACCGTCTGCCGTATATGTGGCCACACCAGTGCCCGCTACTGTTGTTATAATACCCGCTGCGTTCACCTTGCGTATGCGCTCATTATCCACATCGCAGATAAAGAGATTGCCCAGCGTATCGGCTCCCATTGCATAAGGGCCGTTCAGCATAGCTGCCGTAGCCGGGCCGTTATCGCCACCAAAGCCCGGCATGCCATTGCCTGCCATTGTGGTAATGATGCCGGTGGCAAACGTCAGCATGCGCACCCTGCTGTTGGCCTGGTCGGCTATATACAGGTGTCCGTACTTATCTGTTGCTACGCCACGCGGCTGGTTCAGTTGTGCCGTAGTTGCCGCTATATCATCGCCATTATACCCCGCTATGCCCGTACCGGCTACTGTTGTTATTGCACCCACGTTATCTATCCTGCGCACCCTGTTACCGCTGTGCTCTGCAACATATATATTGCCGGATAGATCTATAGCTACACCAAACGGATCGTTCAGTTGCGCAGTGGTAGCCGGTATGGCATCTCCATTATATCCTGCTGTGCCGGTGCCCGCTATAGTAGTTATAATGCCTGCGCTGTTTATCTTCCGTACCCTTTGGTTATAGCGGTCTGCAAAGTAGATGTTGCCCGCATTGTCTGCCACTATACCTAGCGGACCATTCAGCATGGCGCTGGTTGCCGGGCCATTCTCACCGCTAAAGCCGGCTGCTGCCGTGCCTGCAATGGTGGTTATATGTTGCGCCTGTGCACCAACAGATGTGAGCAAGAGAAAGGAGTAGAATAGTTTTTTCATCAGGACGAGTTTTTGAGGTATTTTGATTTAACGGCATATCCCCGCAATATATTGCCCTACCATTTAGCGTATTGATACATTATGGCTAGTTTATTGCATAGCTGCTTCAATTCTTCTTTCACCTTATCTATACCTGCCACACCCTGCTTCGGCATGATCAGGTGGCTGTTGTTCTTTATCTTCATCAACAGCAACGTAGGCAATTCTATTACAGCCTCTATTTGCGCCGTATCAATGCGGCGTTCGCTACCTTTTGAGCTAACCAGCAGCAGGTCGTCCTTCAACTCTACGTACATGGGCACTCCCGCAACATCTTTGAAGCGGCCCTTAAGCAATTGCCTGTTCATACTATCAGACACCAGCCGGTAAGCAGCGGGCATCACCAGAAACCCCACTATGCCGAATACAATTATAGGTATATAAGCTACCCATGCACGGTCAGCCTTGTATTCCATTGCAATAACAGTTACCGCGCTGATAACAACGATCATCCTCAAGATGAGAATCACCTTTTTCATGATTGGCGACCGCCACATGATGTACTGGTTATACCTGATATAGTCTTCCTCGGTCAGCTGGTATTTAAGCATCATAGTGCTGCAATTTACGGGCAATATACACCTGTATTCCTTATCTTGCGACCACCGCCATGCACCAGTATGCTGACATATTGCGCAAACAACTCTTCTCCTTCCATCCTGTTGACGAGGAGGCCTGGCTCGACATTGCCACGCCATGGACAGAGATAACGGTAAAACGGAAACAGCCGCTCACCATGGCGGGCGATACCGAGAAATACCTGTACCTGGTGCTTGAAGGAGTGCAACGGGCGTTCTACATACACAACAATAAAGAAGTAACCCTGGTGTTCTCTTATCCGCACTCTTTCTCGGGCGTGGTGGATAGTTTCCTGTTACAAACACCCTCCTTGTATCAGCTGGAGACCATAACGGACAGCCGGCTGCTGCGCATCAGCCATCACGATTTCACCACACTGATGCACAAACACCGCAGCCTGGAGACATGGGTACGCATAGCTGTAACACAGGTGCTTGCTGCCACCCTGCAGCGCGAAATGGAGCTTGCATCTTATACAGCCGAGGAAAAGTTCACTGCATTGCTGCGTCGCAGTCCGCAGGTACTCAATATGATACCGCACAAATACCTGGCGTCCTACATTGGCGTAGACCCCACCAACTTTAGCAAACTACTGAGTAGCGTGCGATTGTAACAACAAAAAATCATGGTGTATACCAAGATTCTTTCTACACCCTGCCTATACTTTTGCCCTCAGAAAAACAGTAGTTATGCCAACATTCAACAGCACACAGCTTATCGATTCACTGGAACAGGCAGTAACCCAAACCATACAAGCAGCCACAGCATTGCAGCAAATAAACCAGGATGCCTTATGCACCGCGCCGTCTGGCAAGTGGAGTGTGATACAGATACTCTACCACCTGAACAGTTATAACGACTATTATCTACCGCACATCGAGCTGGCAATGCGGAAGAACACTATTCCATACTCCGCCACATTCAAGGCAGGTGTTATCGGCAACTACTTCGTCAATGCCATGATGCCCGGCAACGATGGCACTGTTAAAAATGCAATGAAAGCCCCGAAAGACCATGTTGCTGCCAACGGATATAACGACACCCAAGCCATCTCCACCTTCATCGATGGCCAGAAAAAATTACTGCAATTATTAAAGGACGCACGCAGGGTCGATCTTACTAAGATAACTGTGCCCATCAGTATCAGCAAGCTCATCAAAATAAGATTGGGCGATACCTTCCGGTTTCTCATAGCCCACCAGCAGCGCCATTTTTTGCAAATAAAAAATACGCTCAAAACCAATGGTGTGGTCTTGAGCGTATAATATCTCTCTTGCGAATGACTGGCCCTGGAAGGGCCGGCTATCTCAGCGTAGGGTTTCAACCCGACGTATATGACGCAATTACTTCCCGTAGCTGAACACCTTCTTCAACAGGTCCGATACCCGTGCTGCGGGGTTCATGCGTATCTTATTCTCTTCCTCTGCTATATACAGAAACACACCATTCAATGCCCGCTCTGTTACATAAGCTGTCAGATCTGGATTCACCTTGTTATGCGTTGTCGGCAGGTTGTTATACACCTCAAAAACTTCTGTCCAGTACTTTGTGGCATTCACCTTTTCCAGCGATGCACTGATCACCGGCTTAAAAGCCGTAGTCAGTTGCGCCATGGTTTTAGACTTCAGGTATTGCGTAGCGGCATCATTGCTGCCCTTTAGTATGTTCAGCGCATCCTGTATCGTCATCCCTTTAATAGCATTAATAAAGATAGGCTGCGCCTGTATAGCAGCATCTTCAGCCGCACGATTCATAGACACTATGGCTTTATCTACATAAGCGCCCATACCAAACTGGCGCAAGGTATTTTCTACCTTGGCAGCCTCCGGGGGCATCATCACTTTCACAAGAGCATTGCCCAAAAAACCATCCTTTACAGATAGTTTGTTGGTAGCGGTCTTCGCACCCAGGTCCAGCGCTTCTTTAAGGCCGGCCACTATCTCGGTATTGGTTATGGTCTTATTGTCAGCCTTCTTCTTGCCGCCACTCAGCATGCGCCCTGCGTCATTCACGTAGTCGCGCAACACCTGTGCGTCGCTGGTCACAGCAGTGGCCGTCAGTAATGCCACACCTGCCAATATTTTAATGATCCTGCCCATGTTCAATTTTTTTGATCGTTTACAACAATTATTTACCACCCTTCTGGCCACCGCCGCCACCTTGTGGTGTGCCGCCACCGCCGCCCTGGTCATCACCATCACCGTCCTTCATGTTCTTACCACGATCTTCAGTATTTGGCTGTGCTGGCTTCTTGGTGTCTTCCTTCGGCCGCTGCTTCATCATGTCCTTCTTATCTCCTCCTGCAATATTCTTGCCAATATCCGTTTTACCAAAACGCCATGTTACAGTCAGGTTGCCGATACGCGTTTCTTTAACACGATTTATGGTTTGTGAATAATAGGCCAGGTCATAGTCGTTGATGAACCTGTGGGTCTTAAAGATGTCTGAACAGTTGGCTGTTATGGTCAGCTTGTTCTTCAACATGCTCTTTTTCAGCGCCAGGTCAAACCAGTAAGTATCTTTCACTGAACCCTGTGCTACCACCTTCTTCGATTCATAGTTGCCATTCAGCTGCAAGGAGAATCCTCCGGGCAACCTTACACTTGTATTCAGCTTGCCGAACCATCCGAAGCCGCTCATGTTAGGCAGATTAGGAATGTTGTTCACATTCAGATCGTTCTGGAAAAGGTTTGCACTTACTGTAGCATCCCATATCTTGGTCAGCTTCAGGTTGCCTATTGCCTCAAAACCATAAGTAGTACCGCTGGTAATGTTTTGTGGCATAGACATCAGTCTGGCCGTGTCTGTAGGGTCCTTGGTAAGTATGCGTTCTATCAGGTTACTCGTGTGCTGGTAGTACGCACTCAGTATTATATTATTACCCTTCTTGTCCAGCTTGTTATAACTAAACTCTATGTTGTCTATGAACTCAGGTATCAGGTTCGGATTACCCACATTTACTGTGCTCGGGTTAGAAAGGTCCCTGTATGGCAACAGCTGAAAGAAGTTAGGTCTGTTGGTCCGGCGGCTATAGTTCAGGAACACGCTTTGCTGGCCACCCAGTTGATAAGACAAGAACGCCGAAGGGAACAGATTGGTGAAATTATTCTTCAGGTCGGCTTTGCTACGGCTTTCCATAGTACCGCTATAGTCTGCGGTCTCTGCACGCAGTCCCACCTGGTAGCTGAATTTATCCAGCTGATCGCTCCAGTTCACATACACGGCATGAATAGTCTGGGTGTAATCATACTTCACCAGCATAGATGAGTCTACCGCTTCCGGCTTACCGTTGGTATCTACCAGCGGCGTATTATGGCTGTTGAAGAAATAGAACTGCGATTTGAACCCTAAGCCCAGCTTACCATTCTTAGTGAACAGCGGATCAGAATAATCTGCCCATACGTTCACAGAACTGTTACCTCCCGCGCCCGGTGCATACTGGTTCACAGGAAAGTAGGGCTGTATGATACCTGCGCTGTCATTGATAGTCTGGTAGTACTGCGAGCGGTGAATACTGGTAGTGGCATACGTTGCATCCACACTCAGTTCTTCATCCTTCTTTTTGAATTTGTGCTTAAAATCGAATGAAGAGGAGATGGACAATGGCCCGCCCGACGATTCACTATATCGGTACTGATGGAACAACGGCGATATAGAATGGTCGCCGGATGCATACACATAGTAATCCGACACATCATTGAACCCAAAGGCCATCCTGTTGATGTTCTCTGTGAGCGTGAAGGAGTTGTTCTTGTTGGGGTCGTAAGTCACCCCAATGGTATTGAAGAACCCACCAAACATTCGCGGCACATGTTCATAGGTATGATAAGTGCGCTGCTGGCCGCTTACGGGGTCAGCCATTTTATCTGTCCTGTCGGTGATCACATTGTTATATGTATTATTCTCCCTGCCGCTACTATTGATAAAGGCGCTCCACTTACCCTTGCGGATATTCAGGCCAATATTGCCATTGTACTTATCGCGCGTACCCGCACCCAAAGTAATATTCCCATTGATGCCCAGGCGGCCATCCTTCTTGGTAATGATATTGATGATGCCCGTAGTACCCTGCGCATCATACTTGGCCGATGGATTGGTGATCACTTCCACATTCTCTATGCTCGATGCAGGCAAACTCTGCAGGGCAGAGGTAACATCGCTACCCAGCATGGTAGCGGGCTTGCCATCTATCAATATGGTCACACCACTGTTGCCGCGCAGGCTCACATTTCCATCCACATCTACAGATACCGACGGCACATTTTGCAACACATCTGTCGCGCTGCCGCCTGCAGTAGTAATGTTCTTTTCTACGTTAAATACTTTCTTATCTACCTTCAGCTCTACCACCGGTTTCTCGCCAACAATGCTTACGCCCTTCAGCGTATTGTCGGTTTGCTTCAGTTTTATTTTGCCCAGGCTCTTTTCCGGCGCGTCAGCGGTAATGGTTACATTGATGTATTGTGTAGTTAACCCCAGCGACTGTATGCGCAATATAAAGCTGCCAACACCCGTTGGTGAGATAGAGAAAGATCCGTCATCTTTAGACAGGTCTCCGTTCACTACGCTGGAATCTGTGCGGAGTAACGTAACCGTGGCATAAGAAATGGCTTCACCTTTATCGTCTGTTATCTTACCCGACACTCTACCTATACTGGTGGGTGCATCGGCAACTTGTTTTACACTGGCGGGGCCCGATTGGGCAGAGGATGTTTGAGCAGCTGACAATACCAGCAGCATAGCCGGCACCGCCAACATCTTTTTGATGTATGACATGACGCGCAAAATTGCACTTAAATGAACGATATTTTAATTTTTTGTACTTAAAAATATTGTTAATAGGGACAGAGTCAGATTACGACGCCTTCTGCTCTGCTGCTATATTTGCAAACAAGCATTCAGTTATTAATATAAATTGACACCCCATGCTGCACATCACCAATATTCACCATATAGCCATTATCTGCTCCAATTACCAGGCATCTAAACACTTTTATACGCAAGTATTAGGGCTCTCTGTGATCGCCGAGGTATACCGGGCCGAACGACAGTCGTACAAGCTGGACCTGGCGTTGAATGGACAATATGTAGTCGAGCTGTTCTCCTTCCCCGATCCGCCTGCACGTGTGTCGCGCCCGGAAGCCTGCGGCCTGCGGCACCTGGCCTTCCAGGTACCGGACATACAGGCAACCGTTGCACACCTGGCTGATCAACAAATAGTTGCAGAACCCATCCGCACCGACGAATATACCGGCAAGCGCTTCACCTTCATTGCCGACCCTGATGGCCTGCCCATCGAGTTTTATGAGCAATAACCACTGAAAGGGCCGAATAAGCGGTATTTGGTCTGAAAGACCATTAGATAATAGCCCGGGACAATAGTCCCGGGGATGAACACAATATGTAATAAGCTCTGTAAGAGCGAAAGATATTTATCTCGACATCAATAACCACCTATGACCACAAACAGAACCACTTCAGGCTGTTAATCTTACCTTTGCAGCATGAAGAAGATCTACGCTTTGGGCATTGTAACAGTTGCAATGACCATCTGCTATTCTTTTACAGGTATAAAAAAACGTCCGTCCCCGTTATCGTTCGATGGCCCGCCAGCCACCAAAGAGCAACTGGGCGAAATGTTGTTTTTTGAAAGCAAACTTTCGGCTACACGACAGCTGGCATGTGCATCGTGCCACATACCGGAACATGCCTTTGCTGACACTGTTGCCTTTAGTAAGGGTATTTACGGACGCTTCGGCAAGCGCAACGCCCCATCCTGCACCAACCTGTCCGATAGGTCTTTACTGTTCTTCGATGGCCGTGCAGCCTCGCTGGAAGACCAGGTACAATTCCCCATAGAGGATAAGAACGAGATGGGCATACCCATTGGCGATGTAGTGGCCCGCCTGAATGACGATAAAAAATACGTGGAATACTTCGGCAAGATATACGGTAGCCGTCCTACCACCGACAACCTTAAAGGTGCCATAGCCGCTTTTGAGCGTACACTGGAGACCAGCCACACGCCCTTCGACCGCTATATGGCGGGCGACACAACAGCCATCAGCAAGTCGGCAGAGCGCGGGCGCGAAGTATTTATGGGCGCGAAGGCCAAATGCTTTGAATGCCACTTCAGCCCCGACTTTACAGGCGATGAGTTCCGTAATATAGGCCTGTACGATGCGGTAAAGTTTACCGATGAAGGCCGTGCAGGCATTACACACAACAAGGCCGATGCAGGTAAGTTCAAGGTGCCGGGCCTGCGCAATGTATCGGTAACAGCACCTTATATGCATAACGGCATGTTCAAAACACTCAGGGAGGTAATAGACTACTACGACGACCCTTCTAAGGTTGTTGCGCGCCCCATCAATATAGACACCCTGCTGCAACAGCCCCTGCACCTCACAGAGCAGGAAAAGACCGACCTGGAGCAATTCCTGCTCACACTCACCGACGACCGTTTTACCAAACACAGGTAACTTTCTCCCATTAACGTGTTTTTGTTAATGACATAAAATGTAATCTATTTAAGGTATTTTTACCAAACGGAAGTTTTTTACCCTTTATCGCCGTTACCTCTTGAAAACACAGATCTATTGCCTCCTGCTCTCGGGGTTGCTGGTCGTTATGGCCGGCTGCCACAATACCAACAACCGGTACTTTGAACCGGTTACTGATGCCGTTTACCAAAACATCAAAGCCGGTGCAGGCCGCACAGTACTGCATACGCTCGACTCTCTTGTTGCACGCGACAGCGATAATGGAGAACTACGGCTACGGGTCTATCAATGTAAAAAAGAGTTCTATTACCGCCAGGAGGCAACCGACACCAACAACCTGTATGTCGATAGCATCATCTACGCACTGGAACACTACGATCTGAAGAATAAATATCCCGCTGTATATGCCGATGCCCTCAACAACAAGGGCAATATGTTCTTCGAGGTCAATAACCTGGCCACTGCTTTTGAATATTACTACAAGGCTCGCGTATCCGTAGTAATGACCGGAGATACCTGCCTGCTGGCCGATCAGTCGTATCACCTGGGCATGATCTGCTACCGGCAGGAGAAATACAGGGAAGCCATTAAGTACTTTACAGCATCGTGGAACGAGACCGGCAGATGCAAGGACGGCAATGTGATCTTCTATCGCCGGTGCGAACTGGAAACCAACATAGCACTGGCGCAGGGGCACCTGGGCTTGTACGACTCTGCCCTTCGGCGTTACGAGCAACTGCTGGTGTACATAGACACTGAGCATGTAAAATATACGGACCCCAACATCAACAAGTTTGCCGAGGTGGCTCATGCGGTTGCCTATGGCAATATTGCCGATGTGCTGATAGCCCGACTGCAATACGATACCGCCATCGCTTTGCTGAACAAGAGTATCGCCATCAACACCAAACCCGCCTACGATAATAAAGACGCCTTGTACACCAGCATGAAGCTGGCAGAACTATACCAAAAAAACGGTAATGCCCCTATGATGCTGGCCACACTCAATGGTATGAAACACGCTATGGACAGCATTGAGGATGAGACCATCTATATGCGCTGGAACAAGCTGATGTTTGACCATGACCGCCGACAGGGCGAGTGGCATGCAGCAACAGACTTCATCAACAGCTACCTGCAGCACAAAGAGGCGCTGGAACGGAGCAGCCAGCAGCTGAAACAAACAGACTATGCCCAGCTGATGCAGAACCAGGAGAAAGAATACCAGTTGAGCATCCTCCGTAAGAACAACCAGGTGGCCAAGGCTTACCTGCTCGCTTCAGTGGCGTTCATTGTTATCATTCTTATAGTAAGTGTTGGCGTGCTGTTCAACTACCGCAGATCGCGCAAGACCCTGAAAGAGATGCAGGCACTCAACGACAAGATAAACGTGCAGAACAAACAACTGGCCACAGCCATGGACGAGCTGGTAGTAAGCAACCGCGAGAAAGACCGCATCCTGCACGTAGTGGCTCACGACCTCCGCTCACCGGTAAGTGCCATCACCATGCTTACAGAATTGGTAATGGATGAGGTGGAAGAAGGCGAAGCAAAGAATATGCTCCGCCTGATCAATGTGTCTTGCCAGAGCCAGTTGTCGCTTATCAACGAGTTATTGGCCCGCAGCAACAAGGCCGATGCCAGGACAAAAGCGGTGCCCGAGGTATTTGACGTGAATGAACTGCTGGGCAATGCAGTATCCTTATTGCGCTTCAGGGCCGGTGAAAAACAGCAGGAGCTTATACTTAAAGGCGCCGACCGGCCCGTGCCCATCAACGCCAATAAAGAGAACATCAATCGTGTGATCAACAACTTCATCACCAATGCTATCAAGTTCAGCAAACCCGGCGATAAGGTAGAAGTATCACTGGTGGCTACCGTCAACACAGCTATTATTAGCGTTGCAGACAATGGCATCGGCATACCCGATAAAATGAAACCTCATGTATTTGATGAGTTTTCCGAGGCCAAACGTCGTGGCACGCAGGGCGAACAATCGTTCGGGCTGGGCCTGTCTATCAGCAAAAAGATAATAGAGGACAGCGGCGGCCGTGTATGGTTCGAAAGCAAGGAAGATAAAGGCTCTACCTTCTACATATCGCTACCTGTAGCGCAGTCGTAAGCACGCACTATTTATGTGCATCAGGCACAAATTCCAGTACCAGCGAGTTCATGCAATATCTCTTATAGCTTGGTGGCGGACCGTCATCAAACAAGTGACCCAGGTGCGCGCCGCAGCGGCCACAGGTCACTTCTGTGCGTTCCATGCCATGAGAATTGTCCGGGGTATATTTAGCTGCATTGGGCCTGATGGTCTCAAAGAAGCTTGGCCACCCACAGGTGCTGGCAAACTTGCCCGTAGACCGGAACAGCTTATTGCCGCAGGCAAAGCAGTAGTAGGTGCCCTTCTCGTCGGTCTTGTAGTATTCGCCGCTATAGGCATATTCTGTGCCTTTCATGCGTGCTATGTCATACACCTCTGCCGGCAGCACCTTCTTCCATTCGGCATTGCTCACATGCAACGGTGTAGTATCAGTACGGGAATAATATGGATTGTTCTTGTGGCTGGCATTGGTGTTCGACCGCTGCGCATTGGCACAACTGGCCATGACGAAGAAACAGAACACCAGCAATAATGATGTACGCATGTGTATTGGTTTGATTGTTTGGATATAATAAACGCATGCCATTATCATGCGGTTTTCCTAAGGTAGCCCTTTATTAAAATCTTAACAAACAAACGGCCGCTAAAACACAACAGCCCGCAAGTTGCGGGCTGTGTAAATATAGGTAGCAGAAAATGATTACTCTTCTGTCTTCTTCTTTTTAGGAGCAGCCTTCTTAGCTGGCTTCTCTTCTGCTTCACCCTCAGCAGCTGGTTCTGCCTTCTTCTTCTTGGCAGCAGCCTTCTTAGCTGGCTTTTCTTCAGCCGGTACTTCCACAGCAGCAGGCGCTTCTTCTGTAGCAGGTGCTTCTTCAGCAGCCACGTCAAAGTTCAGCAGATCGTTTGCTTTCAGCAGTTCATACCACTTCAGCATCTTCTTCATGTCGCTTACATATACGCGCTCCTCATCAAAATCAGGGAACACTACACGGAAGTAACCCTTGATCACATCGTTAGACGACTTAGGGTCGGCCAGTGGAGTAGTAGCCTCGCTCTGCTGCATGCTCTGGAACACATTGTGCAGGCGCACGTTATCTGAAGTAGTATATACCTCGATGCTTTCGAGCGGGGTAACGTTGTGCTGGCGGGCAGAGATGAACTTGGTAGTCTTATCTCCAATGTTGCGCACTATGGCTCCGTCGCTCTTGGTGGTCAATAACTGGTACAATCCACTCAATCCGGTTACTGATACGATCTCTCTATACTGCATATTTATATATATGTAAAAGGGTAGCAAAAATAAAGGTTTTATGCCAAACTATGGGCGCAACCCGGCATTTTTTGAAAAAACAAGCTTATCCACCTGTTAATCATCATTATATATGGCAACTATGGCGCTACAGGGTTATTGATATCCTGCAGGCGTTGGCGGGCAGTTTGCACAAATGTGCTGCCAGGGTAGTCTATTATTAACCGTTCGTAATATTCCTTGGCGCTGTCTTTCTTGTGCAGGTTGTTATAATATATCTCCGCTATCTGGAAGATGGCATCATCGGCCAGCACATCCTGGCTGTATTTCTGTGCTATGTCGGTCAGTAACGCTATGGCCTTATCATATTGGCGGTGCTTCAGTTCTATCTTGGCACGTTGCATAATGATATCGTCATTCAGCTCATGTTTAGGGAAGGCTGCCGATATGCTGTCCAGCAATGCTTCGGCCTGTTTATCCTTGTTCTGGAACAGCAACAGGTCAGCATACGCAAAGCGCGACAGCGCATAGTAGTTACTATCGGGCGCATTCTCCGTTATCTGCACCGACAGGAACAGCGCGTCATTGGCTATCAGTTCGCTGGTACTGCGTTTCAGTACTGTAAGCATGCTCTGGGCCCAGTCAAAATCGCCACGGTAATAATGCAGCTTGGCATTGCGGAAACGGGCCTCCTCGCCCTGCGCATCCTGCTTAAATTCTTTATCTACCTGGCTATACAGCAGCGATGCTTCCCACACTTTGCCCTTTATCAGGTAATAGTCGCCCAACTGCAGCTTCAGTGTACCGGCCAGCTTTGGCTTGGTGTCCGGGTATTTGATCGCCTTTTCTAAAATGGCAATGCCCTTATCTATACTGTCGGCATATTGGGCCGCCACCATGGCATAATCGCTCACGGTGGGTGTACCATAAAAAGAAGGGTACGTGTTAAACAACTCATTATACTCACCCAGCAGGCTGGTAACGGTCTCCGGTTTGTAGTCGGGGGTGTGTTGCAATTCCTGCAACTCTGCGCTCATCTTTTCCTTTTTTGCTACCGCATACAGCGGCCTATCTGCGCCTTTGGCCAGCACCTCGT
The DNA here is from genome assembly GCA_947455215.1 of Chitinophagaceae bacterium. GTDB lineage: Bacteria > Bacteroidota > Bacteroidia > Chitinophagales > Chitinophagaceae > Flavipsychrobacter. The sequence continues at coordinate 38,310 of CANGNA010000008.1, read as the reverse complement.
CGTATGCCTTATATGCTGTCTGATATTTTTCTGCCCTTACTGCCGTGGCTGCAAAGTCTATCAATGTGCGGCCATCTTCATTGTTCCGCTCGTCTATCGCCTCCATCTGTATCAGGGCGCCATCCCAGTCATCTTTCTGGGTATATATCCACGTAAGCAACTGCACATAAAAGATATTGCCCGGATCATCGTTGATGCGTTTCAACAGATACTTCTGTGCCGTTTGCAACTTCTTTGGGTCCGTACCTATCCATTGCAGGAAGAGTGCTTTTACATTCTCTATGGTAAAGAACTGCCCCGGCCCGGTAGCCAGTACCGTCTCCATGGCCTTATCCAGTTTATCGGCCTTTGCATAAAGCGTTGCCAGCTGCAAACCATAGAGTATAGAGTTGCCCAGCTTTTGTATGGCAGTCTCATACGCCTTTATAGCGTAATCGTTAAGGCCGGCATCGGTAAATGCCCTTACAATACGTTGGGTAAGCATGTCGTCGCCGTTGATCCGGGCCACCACACCGTCAAACATTTCCGCCGCTTTTTTATCCTTGCCTTCCAGTTTATATATACGCCCCAGGTCCACCTCGGGCATATTGGTAGTGCTGTTTTTGGCAATAAGCCCCTGCGCTACCTTCTCGGCATCTTTATATTTCTGCGCGGCGATCAGTACATTGATATAGGGCGGGTACATGGCCTCGCCGCTTTCCTCGTATAGCTGACGATACAATTCTATGGCCTTATCATATTCCCTGGTAGCCTCGTAGCCCTGGGCCTTTTCCAGCCTGTTTACAGGCGGCGCTGTCCATGTGCCGCCCTGCGCCCACAAAGTGTCGCAAGACATTATTGCCATGCCACTCACCAATACTATTTTAAGCCACTTGCCAGGCATCATGTTCTTTGTAATACTTTATATGGTCAAATGTAAGGTTTATTGAATTGCATCATTCTTATAAAAAACTTAATAATACCTGTTGGCACGGATCCTTTACTACCTTTATTTTGCAAAAAATTATACGCTATGTCCCGTTTGCGTACCGGCATCATCAGCATACTTACTGTCATCATTTCGGCGGCAGCAATATTATATACATCCTGCACACCCGACGATAAGTGCAGCGTAGTGTGCAATAATGGCGGCACCTGTACCGATAACGCCTGCCTGTGCCCTCCGGCCTATACGGGCGCTCACTGCGATCAGTTGAGCTTCACCGGCAGTTGGAAGGGCTACGACAATGTAAACGCTGCAACAAACTACATGCAAACACTGGTAATAGCACCCGGCGCTACAGACACCACTGTGTCTGTCAGCTTTCTGGCAGGGCAGCCGGCCGGTAAGACCATTACCGGTATCATAGATGCCAACAGGTCGACCATTACTTTTTATAAGCGGCTCATCAGCACCGCTACTGCCATCCCCGATACCATCAGCGGAACGATACATCTACTTGACGCCACAGCTGCTACAAGTAATTATACTTACGACAATGTAGCAGATGGGGTAACCTATTCTATAAACGGGAATTATACCAAACAGTAGCGAAAGACACTTATACTGTAAAGCCTGCATTCCGATGCTGTGCGTTATTCTTCCTGTAGTGAATAATATGGCGCCTATGCATAGCCCATATCTTCGATAGCGACGAAAGCTCGTGTGCAAAATAGGACCCTGCCACAGCCCTGGCACGCAAATACGCAGCGCGTATTTGTGTGGCCATGAGCAAGGACAGGGCGATCACTACAAAAATGGGCATGAATAAAAGCAGCCCGGAAATAAAACAGGTAAATAAAAACGCAACCAGGAACACAACACCAACTATCCCGGCTAAGCGTTGAATATTCTCAAATATTTTTTGAAGGGTAGCCATATGTTTAACGTTTTAAGGTTCAACAATAACTGCCGGTCAAATAACAACAAGAAAACCAGCTAACATAGAGGCTCGGCAGGCGTATACTACGCCTGCCGAGCCTCAAAATCCTACTTTATTTTATTTCTATAGTACGGGCGAGTGCCTGCGCCTCTTGCCGCTTAGGTACGTCCACGTGCAGGATACCCTGCTCATAGCTGGCTGCTATCTTCGATACATCCACCGTATCATCAATGGTAAAGCTGCGACTGAAAGAGCGCGTTTTATACTCTTTACGTAACCAGCCGTCCTGCGCCGCAGTATCGTCATTCCGATGCTCATAGCTGATGGTAAGCACATGGCCATCTGCCGTCACTTTAAGATCATCTTTCTTAAGTCCCGGCACAATTACATCTATTTCATAACTCTTCGCTGTCTCCCGGATATTGACCGGCACACTTAGCGACCGGTCGGGCCCGTTAAAACCCCAAAAGTCATCGTTAAAAAAGCGGTTCAGGTTGTCCTGGAAGATCCTATCCACCATACCGCTGAAACCTGCTGCCGGCGCATTTGTGCCGTTCGTCCTTTTCATTAGCGTGTTCATATTTTCCTCCTTTTGTTTACTCATCTTCATGCAACCATCATGCCGGAGCACTTGATAAGAAAGTTTGACATATGACTTGCAATTTTTTCAGCCCCATTACTGTCAGCATGAAAAATAGTATGTCACTTAACAATATTTTCAAGAATAATAATTGCGCATTATACTCGGCTCGGTATTATATGACTGCAGTATCAGTGCCACGATCGCCGCAAACTATCCCGCATTTTTCATTTCTTTGCCAAAACCACACGTTGAATGTTCCCTTATATAAACTCATCTTATTACTATCTGGTAGGTATCGTCCAGGTCATCTTTATTTTTCATGCCATAAAAACTAACCGTAAAGATTGGCTGTACCTGCTCATCTTCCTGCCATTGGTGGGCGCGGTCATCTATTTTGTGCGGGAGATATTGCCCGGCCTGCGCACCGATAAAATAGCAACCGACGTACAATACACGATCAACCCCACCGGCCGTATCAAAGACCTGGAACGCACATTACGCGTGGCCGATACCGATGCCAACCGCCTCAACCTGGCCGCAGAATACGCCCGCCAGCGCCAGTATACCCGTGCTATAGAGTTGGTACGCTCCTGCCTCACCGGCATTTACGAGCACGATCCCGGTATGATGCTGGAATTGGCCCGCCTGCTGTTTCAAGACAACCAGTTTGCAGAGAGCGTGCAGTATTTCGAAAAAGCACTGAAAGAAAAGAACAACCGGTTCGATAAACCCGAAGACGACCTGCTATACGCCCGCGCCCTGGAAGGCAACGGGCAAATGGAAAAGGCAGAAACAGAGTACCTGAAATGCGTACGGGTACACCACTCCATTGCGGGGCACTACTTCTACGGGTTGATGCTGAAAAACGCTGGCCGCACAAACGAGGCCCGGGAACAGTTCCAAACCATACAAAACGAAAAAGACCTGCACCCCAAACACGTACGCCGCCTGAACGCGGAGTGGATACAGAAGTCGAAAAAGGAACTGTAATAAATAACCAAGGTGAAAGAGTTTTTCCAGTACATATTTTGCTCCTTGTCTGGCCGGTCGTTACAGTACAGCTATGCAATAGAACCGGTAAACTGGGCAAACGTGCAAGATAACTTTCGCTATTTCACCACTCAGCTGACGATTGACGATAATGTTATGGTGTCTGTTGCTGAAGAAGAAATTGTGATACTGGAGTTCTATGATTCAGGGATAGTTAACCGGGGTTCTTCAATGCCCATTAATAATGAGGCTGAGACTACTATAAGATATAGTGGACGTGGCGTAACCGTGACAGTGGAGCTGCGGCGTGCAGGAGAATCCATTTTCTTTACGAATATTGTTGTTATACTATGGCTTGTTTTGAGCCTGCTATTTATAATACTTCTTTTTAGCTGGCTTGCCGGCAGTAAGGTATTTAATGCATTGCCGCTTCTTATTCCTATTGGCGTACTCACCCTTATCATTGTAATAATGTGGACAATAACGAGGGGGAAATATAAACGCGTGAGAGCGGGCATAAAAGCTATTATAGAAGATTAAGCGCATAAGGGCCGTAACGATTAATATTCCTACACCAATAGATATGTTGGTTTCCCATTGCCGTAGTTAGCAAATGAGCAGCGCTGAAAGCGCGAAAGACAATAGCCCGGGATGCAGTCCCGGGTACGAAAACAAAAAGACACAAGCGCTGAAAGCGCGAAAGATACCTTTATGCTACACGCCTCAACGCAAAAGATCATCAACTAACATTGCCCCGTAGGCGGCAAAAGGTTTGTAGCGGGAAACATATAAAACAACATGTGTGCCGTAGGTACACAACCACGCGATATCATCTCATCTGTTTAACCCTCAAAACACCACTTTCTTCGCGCAGAAAATTTTTAGTACAACATGAAAAACGATCAATATGTTTATACCGCACGCCGTCAAATAATTGGCAACAGTTATCCACAAAATGGCGTGGCATGATGCTTTTTCAATTTGGCAATTATTTATTCTTACATCAATTTTACACCGCGGCTGATGCAAAACCAAAACCTCGCCGCACCATCACTATGCAAACACCACCGGCAGAAAAAATTGCACAAATTGCCACATCGGCAGATATGCATAAAAACGTTATTTCTCTAAACCAACTAAATACAATAAGTTAACCCCCCATACCTCAAGTAAAATTGCCGGCAAGTGTCAAAAATTTTTCATCGGCAGAAAACAGCAGATCAACCTTTTCAACCTCAAAAACAAAGCACTATGTACAGTAAACAAGTAAGGGCGCAGGCGAAAGCCCTGTTCCAGAATGCCGCCATCACACGGCGAGAGATAGCACGCATCACTGGCGTCAGCCTTCGTACTCTGTTCGATTGGGAAGCCGCTGACAATTGGGTGCGCCCGCTAAAAGAATATATGACCCGACCCAATACCACAATTATTATTATCACGCATTAATGTGTGCTGTGTTTCATTTCTACTATCTTAGCAACGCAATCAATTATCTATGAAACAATTATCACTAGCAGCACTCGCACTGTTACCCGCTTTTTCTGCACTTGCCAACCCCAACGAAGTTACCCTGCCCCGCTACGGCGGCTACGGCAGCGGTAGCGAAGACATCGATCGTGTATGCGTCTTCACTAATATTGTTCCCCTTTACAGCATCATGCCGCAAAAGGCAGGCGATATCAAAGCCACCGGCGGTGGTCTGGGCGTGCAATTAGAACTTGGCGTAAAGGTGCCATTCAAAATGACCCGTGGCTACGGTGGTGGTGGCAGTACCTTTCTTTCATTTTCACTGGGTTACCAGCTCGCCAGCATCAAAACAAAATATACCGATGCGCTCGGCAATGAACAGAACATCAATACCCATGTCGAAAGGGTAGTATTACCCATAGCTATCGGCGGATTTCAGGGCAATGGCAGGGCGCGATTTTATTGGCAGGGCGGTGTCGCTATAGGCTACACCAGTGGCACAGCATCCGAAGAGGGTTCACTGGTAAAGTCGTTCAACCCTGTATCGTTCACTCCCTTTGTCAGCCTGGGTGTTTCCGGCGACGGACAGATAAAGCATGGCCCGCTGGAAGGGCGCAATGCCAAGGGCATGGTAGGGCCGTTCCTCAGCTATACACTTGGCAACTTGTCCTCGGCATCAAACACTACAGTGGGTAATTATGTTATAGGCATTCAGTTCACTACAGTGTTTTTGTAAGGAGCAATTTACTTGCGCTTGTCCCTTCCATTTACCGGGTGGTTGGTATCCAGTAGTTGCTGTAGTTTGCCCACTTTTGCTTTCCAGAAGTTGTCGTAGTAGTTCAGCCACTCGTGCAACTCGTCAAAGCCTTGCTTGTTCAGTGTGCAATAGCGCTCGCGGCCTATGTCCTGTATCATTACAAAACCGCAATGCGCCAGCATCTTTATATGCTTCGACACTGCAGGCCGGCTCATGTCAAAGTTCTCTGCCAGCGTATTGATACTCATCTTATCAGTGGATAGCAGTTGCAATATCTGGCGTCGGCTGGGGTCGGCAATGGCTAAGAAGATGTCTTGTGTGTTCATTTGTGTTGTGTTACAAGCTCGGTAAAACGGGTTTTGATCTTGCTGCCCCATCCTGCGTTCATAGACACATAGGCCATCAGGTTTTTTAAGCCCTTAAAGCCGGTGTGCTGTAGTTGCAGGGTGGTGCCTGTGCTGTTGGGCGTCAGTGTCCAGGTAACAACAGAATCAAGATTGATCTTACCGTTATTACCACCGCGCCAGCTATACACCAGCTTTTGCATGGGCACCAGCTCCAGCACTTCGCAATATACAACACCATCAAAACCAAAAGCCTTCATCGGCATGGTATGGAAGTTGAATTTGTGACCAACCTCAGGCTTAAAATCGTTCTTCATCAGCCACTGGGCTATCAGCTCTGGGGTGGTCAGGTACTGCCACACTATATCCGGCGACTGTGCCAGTTCCCAAACCTGGTTAATGTCCTTATTCATAAAACAAGTAACTTTTTAGTTACACAAACATACGCGTAACTTTTAAGTTACACAAATACTTTGTCAACATTTTATCTTAGGACAATCAACTGGTACCGGAAAATAGCCATTGCATACCTGGCCGCGGCAGCGTACCTGATCATTGCTACTTGGTTTGGGGCTTCTTCGGTGGTCCCTGGCTGGCATACTCGGGTATGGAATGATGCACAGGTAAAGCGCATGATAATGGGCGCTATCTGCTTACTTATGGCGTGCGTCAGCTGGTGGCTTGGCAGAAAGAAGAAGAGTATATAGCCGTGATGCTACATGCTCATAGCAGTGGTCAGTTGTCAAAGTTCAGGGCCGCATTTACCCATTCAGGGTCAAAAGAGGCGTTGAACTTGCGGTAGAAGTTCAGAGCGGGTTCGTTCCACTCCAGCACCTGCCACACTATGCCGCTGAACTTGCGCTCTTTTGCTTCCGCTACCAGCGCATCCATCAGCATCTTGCCCAGCTTGCGGCCACGGGCTTCTTCGGTAACAATGATGTCTTCCAGGTACATACGCTGCCCCTTCCAGGTGCTGTAGCGAATATAGTACAACGCAAAGCCTTGTATCATGCCATCCTCCTCAGCTACAAAAGCCCACCATACGGGGTTAGCGCCAAAGCCGCTTTCTATAAAGTGGTCCAGCGTCACGGTCACTTCGTCCGGGGCACGTTCATAAAGGGCAAGCTCGCGCACCAGTTCCAGCATGCGGGGGCAATCATCTTTGATAGCTCTTCTTACTATGGCTGTTGGCATAATGTTAATGTATTCAGGCTGAATGCAATAGTACAGGCAATTGCACGTTATTCCAAAACTCTGCCATGTCAAACTTGCGTTAAAGCAACGATATACATACCTACGTTGCGGTATATTTTTATAACTTCAGCACACACAAAAAACACAACAACTAAAAGCATGAATACACAGGGCGATATATTATGGGTAGACGATGAGATAGATTCGTTGAAGTCCCAGATCATGTTCCTTACCAATAAAGGTTACAGCGTTACAGCCCTGTCTAACGGCTACGATGCACTGGAGCTGCTGAAAGAAAAGCAGGTAGACGTGGTCCTGCTCGATGAGAGCATGCCTGGCATCACCGGCCTGGAAACACTGGCCCGGATAAAAGAACAACAACCCACACTCCCGGTAGTGATGATCACCAAGAACGAGGCAGAGAACATAATGGAAGAAGCCCTGGGATCGCAGATAACAGACTACCTGATAAAGCCGGTGAACCCTAACCAGGTACTGCTGTCTTTGAAGAAGATACTGGAAGGAAAAAGACTGGTATCTGAGAAAACAACGGTAGCCTACCAGCAGGATTTCCGCAACCTGTTCATGGCGCTGAACGATGGCCCCGGCCACGAAGAGTGGAAGGAGCTGTATAAGCGCCTGGTATACTGGGAACTGGAAATAAGCCGCAGCGACAGCCCCGAGATGATGGAGATACTGCAGAACCAGAAGAGCGAGGCCAACACCGAGTTCTATAAATACATCAGCAAGAACTACGCTAACTGGATAAAGGACAACGGTAAGAGCGGCCCGCTATTTTCTCACCGCCTGTTCGAGACCAAGATAGCACCACACCTGCAGGCAGGTAAGTCCACCTTTCTGGTGGTAGTAGACAACCTGCGCTTCGACCATTGGAAGGCGCTGCAACCTACAATATCGGACTCCTTCCGGGTGATGGAGGAAGATATGTATTACAGCATATTGCCCACAGCTACGCAGTATTGCCGCAATGCCATATTTGCCGGCATGCTGCCGATAGATATAGAAAAGCATTTCCCGCTGGAGTGGAAGAATGACGACGAGGATGGCGGTAAGAACCTGTACGAAGAAAAGTTCCTGGCCAACCAACTAAAGCACCTGAAGCTAGACAAGCTGAAATGGCAGTATGTAAAGATCACCAACAACGACGACGCCAAGATACTGGAAGACAATATACACAACTACCTCACCAACGACCTGACGGTAGTGGTATATAACTTCGTGGATATGCTGAGCCATGCCCGCACAGAAATGGAAGTGCTGAAGGAGCTGGCAGGCGATGAGGTATCTTACCGCTCACTGGTGACCAGCTGGTTCGAACACTCGCCGCTGCACAGGGCATTACGCAAAATAGCCGATAAGAACATTCAGGTGCTGATGACCACCGACCATGGCAGCGTGCGCGTAAAAACGCCAAGCAAGTGTGTTGGCGACAGGCAAACCACTTCGAATCTGCGCTACAAGCATGGTCGCAACCTGCAGTTCGAGAACAGGGATGTACTGGCCTTTAAAGACCCTAAGATGGCGGGGCTGCCCACACCCAATGTAAGCTCATCGTTCATCTTTGCCAAAGAGGATGTATTCCTATGCTACCCCAACAATTACAACTACTATGTGAACTACTACCGCAATACCTTCCAGCACGGGGGTATATCGCTGGAGGAGATGATAGTGCCCGTGGTAAGGATGGAGAGTAAGTAAGTGAATATAAATACTGTATTTTTATCGCCGGGCTATAACAACAGCCCGGCGATTTTTATGTCTACATTCAGCATAGCTATACATGGGGGGGCGGGTACTATTTTGCGCAGCAGCATGACACCTGAGCTGCAACAGCAGTATGAGCAGGGCCTGCAGGCCGCCATAGACAAGGGCTATGCTATACTGGAAACCGGCGGCAGTGCCGTAGATGCTGTAGAAGCAGCCGTGAGCAGCCTGGAGGATTTCCCGCTGTTCAACGCCGGGCGCGGCAGCGTGTTCAACAACAAGGGCGGGCACGAGATGGACGCGGCCATAATGGATGGCCGCACGCTGGAAGCAGGCGCTGTAGCGGGCATCAGCCACGTAAAGAACCCCGTGCAGGTGTGCCGTGCGGTGATGGAAAATAGCGGCCATGTAATGCTGGCAGGCGCGGGTGCCGATGAGTTTGCCAAAACACAGGGCTTTGAACAAATGAGTGACGATTACTACTATACAGAGCAACGCTATAAGCAATGGCAGGAAGCCATGAAAGAAGGCGTGGTGCAGCTGGACCATACCGATAAAGAAAGCAAGAAGTTTGGCACCGTAGGCGCAGTGGCGCTGGATAAGGACGGCAACCTGGCCGCAGCGACCAGCACCGGCGGACTGACCAACAAAAAGTTTGGCCGCATTGGCGACAGCCCTATACCAGGAGCAGGCACTTACGCCAATAACGATACCTGCGCCATATCATGCACAGGGGTTGGCGAGCTGTTCATCCGCCGTGTAGTGGCCTACGATATTTCCTGCCTGATGGAATACAAGGGCCTTAGCCTGCGCGAAGCCTGCGATATAGTAGTGCAGGACAAACTGGTAAAAATAGGCGGTGAGGGTGGCCTGGTAGCCTTAGACAAGCATGGCAATATAGAAATGGCCTTTAACAGCGAGGGTATGTACCGCGCTTGTAAAAGCAGCGATGGGAGGAGTGAGGTGTTGATATATAGGTAAGTATCAGGAATAATACCCCCATAATTAACACCAATACCCATTCCCTGCCTAAATGCTACCTTTGCAGCCGAAATAGAGAAATATGGGCAAAGTAGCCATTAATATAGCCACGGGCAGCCTGCTGCAGGAAGAAGTGATAGTAGGGATAGACCTGGGCACCACTAACAGCCTGATAGCCATAGTAAAGAGTGACACACACGAGCCGATAGCCCTGCGCGAGATAGACGGGCTGACGCTGGTACCATCTATTGTACACTTCGACCAGATGGGTGGCACTACCGTGGGTACACCGGCCAAAGAGCTGCTGGTAAAGGAGCCTGAGCGTACCATATATAGCGCTAAAAGGCTGATGGGCAAATCTTATAAAGATGTGAGCCACGACTCCGGCATGTTCGCCTACAATATCATTGATGATGGTACTGACGCGCTGGTAAAGGTGCAGGTGGGTGATAAATTCTATTCGCCTATTGAGTTATCGTCTTATATACTGAAGGAATTAAAGAAGCGTGCGGAACACATTTTAAAGGTTTCGGTCACTAAGGCGGTGATCACGGTGCCGGCATATTTTAATGATGCGCAAAGGCAGGCTACCCGCGATGCTGGCCGCCTGGCGGGCCTGGATGTGTTGCGTATCATCAATGAACCTACAGCCGCCAGCCTGGCTTATGGACTGGGCATTAAGGGTAGCGACGAAAAGACCATTGCCGTGTACGACCTTGGCGGTGGTACTTTCGATATGTCGATACTGACCATTAACCATGGTATTTTCGAAGTGCTGGCCACACATGGCGACACTTACCTGGGTGGAGATGATATGGACAACCTTATTGTGCGGTACTGGCAGGAAGATGCAGGCACCAGCGATGATGCGCCAGGCTTTGGCACACATATAGATAAGGCACTGGCACAGGAGCTGCGCGTAACTGCCGAGCACGCCAAAAAACACCTGACCAACAACGATGTGTTTGAAGGCGAGGTAGCAGGCCGCAAGGTGCGCATAACAAAAGATGATTTTAACGGACTGATACAGCCACTGATAGACCGCACACTGCACTCCTGCACCAGTGCATTGAAAGATGCCAACCTGGGTGTTGGCCAGATAGATGCGGTGGTAATGGTGGGCGGATCGACAAGGGTGCCTGCCGTGAAGGAAGCGGTGAAACAATTCTTTGGCCGTGATGTGCATGATGCACTGAACCCTGATGAAGTAGTAGCGCTGGGTGCCGCTGTGCAGGCCGATATACTGGCCGGTAAGAACACCGAAATGCTGCTGCTGGATGTAACCCCGCTATCGCTGGGCATAGAAACCATGGGTGGACTGATGGATGTGCTAATACCCCGCAACTCCAAGATACCTACCAAGGCTGGCCGCCAGTATACCACTCAGAAGGACGGGCAGAGTGGCATGCGCATAACCGTGTACCAGGGCGAGCGCGATATGGTGCAGGACAACCGCAAGCTGGCTGAGCTGAACCTGAATGGTATACCCGCTATGCCGGCCGGCCTCCCTAAAGTGGAAGTAACCTTTTTGATAGATGCTGACGGCATACTGAAAGTAAGCGCTACAGAACTGCGCAGCGGCGTGGCTCAGAGCATAGAAGTGAAACCTCAGTATGGCCTTACTGATGAAGATGTAGAGAACATGCTGATGGACTCCCTCACCCATGCCAAGGACGATATACAGATGCGCGCACTGATGGAAGCGACCACCGAGGCACAGCAAATGCTGGAGACAACCGAAAAGTTCATAGCGAAGAACAGGGATATACTGAGTGATGATGAAGTAGCGGCGACACAAGCTAAGCTGCAAGACCTGCGCAATGCAATAGCGGAAAAAGACAAGAACAAGATACAGCATGAAACAGAAGCACTGAACGAAGTATCGCGGCCGTATGCAGAGCGTGTGATGGATGCCGCGCTGAAGGATGCGATGCGCGGGAAGAAGATAATATAATAGTTGCGGGCCGGGTTAATATCCGGCCCGCACTATATATGGCCAAATAGTTATTTCGGAGGATAACTGCGCTGCGAATAGGAATTTGTTTGGCCGACAGCGTATATTTGTCCGAAACCACTGTACATAATGGTAAGCATCATCATTCCAACATATAACAGGCGCAACCTCGTCAGGTACACGCTCAACTCAGTGGATAAAAAGCATCACCCCGGTATAGACCTGGAAGTGATCCTTGTAGATGATGGCTCCACAGATGACACTATATCATTTGTAAAAGAGCATTACCCGAACGTGATAGTGATGAGCAGCCCTAAGAAAGGCGCTCCCTATGCACGCAATGCAGGCCTTGCTGCCGCCAAAGGCAAGTATGTAGTGTACCTGGACTCCGACGACCTTTTAGGCCCGGGTATCTTTGAAAAAAAGATACCGCTGCTGGAAAACGATGATAGCCTTACTGCTTGCTATGGCGATTACCAATATTTCAGATCAGATACCGAGCTGACGGAAGATCGCCTTATCTCGTCCCGTAAATACCCGTTGCTTGGCAAAGGCAACGATGAAGTACATTTATTGAATTACCTGGCAGGGCGCTATCTACCACCGCTTAATATCATATGGCGCAAATCGTTCTTAGAAACAATAGGCGGCCACGATGTTACGCTCGTCATCAACCAGGATGTAGAACTGGTGATAAGAGCGTTGTTGAAGGGTGCAAAATTTGAGGCCATACAGGATGGTACAAAAGCTTATATCCGCACGCATTCCATTGATGCACGTGTAGGTAGTGCATCCACCGACGACAAATGGCAACATATCCTTGACCTGCGCAGGAAGCTGTTTGTATCATTGAAGAATAGCCCGCAACACCAGGACAAGAAATACTATAACGCGCTGAGTCTTTACCTGTTCACTACGTGGCAGTCATTAAGAAAGGTGAACCCTGCGATGTCTGAGCAATTCCTTGCGTTATCTAAAGAGTTATATTGGCCGGTAGACCCGGGCGGAGCGGCACCATTCAAGCTAATGGTTAAAATACTTGGCCCTGTGAATGCAGTGAAATTAAAGCAGTTGCTAAAATAGCCCACCGTTATTTTACATCATTGGCCGGGGATCAAAAACAACTTTCAACAGGCTCACCTTACCATCGGTTAGCGTGTACCAGCCGCAGCCGTAAATGGCATGCGGACCCATCAACAGGTCGTAGAGTACACATACATCATTGCCATCGGCAAAAACTTTGTGCACCTGGTAGCGGATGTGTTTCTTTTCTAAATAGTCGACGTAAGCATCGCCGCCATCGGTAGCGCCAAACACACCTACAAAGCGCATATCGGCTGTTACATATTTGCGTGCTTCGGTATAGTTGCCGTTGTTCACTGCTTCAATACAGTTGATGACCACCTGTTTTGCATCCATGTAGCTAAGATAGTAAAAGCCCGGGCAGTTTAGTGCGAAGCTACGGTCTAAAGCATAGGGCGGGGATCGAACACTACGCGCAACATATTGATGCGCCCATCGTGTACATGATACCATCCGCAGCAATAAATAGTTTTACCATTCATCTCCAGGTCGTATAGCAGGCATACATCGTCGCGGTTGGCAAATAGTTTAATTATGCTGTACTTCAGCTTCATATGCCTCATGTCGGCGATGTAAGCGTCACCACCATCACGGGAACCTAACCCCCCCGAGAACTGCATATGGTCATCCAGGTAGGTGCGCGCCTCGTCAAAATCCTCATTATTGATAGCATGCACGCACGACAGCACCGTATCGGCAGCCAGGTTTGTACTTGCTATATCCTGATCATCGTGTAGCATATGGATGGTTTTTTCCATTGCAGAAGAGATAAATATTGTGCCGATATCATTCTACCAATCCAGTTCCGGCATAAATATCAGTAACTGGTATTACTACACCAATGGATGATATTGTCAACAGGTCGTTGATATCGCGGTACTCAATAAGATCGCCCCAACGGCCGGAGGTATTAACAGACCATACTTCGATGCTGACCTTTTCGGTATCGATCAAAATATATTGCTTCAGACCACGGATGTCTCGGTATAATTTGAACTTATCGCCTCTGTCGTAAGATCTTGTTGATGGCGATAATACTTCCACGATCACTGTCGGGTTGAGTAAATTCCAATCATCGTCGTTCAGGAATTCTTCCTTGCCACAAACTATAGAAAGGTCGGGGTAGGTAAACAATGTATTTGCGGGGATGTGTATCCGCATATCGCTGCTGAAAGTCTGGCAAGGTTTGTCTTTTAGTTTATTGCCCACTTCCCGGCTAAGGTTTGTAACAATAACATCGTGTGTGCGCTTCACTCCAGACATGGCAAATATCTCGCCTTTGTAGTACTCGTGTTTCTCGGTAGCGGCTGCCTCCATCTCCAGGTACTCGGGGATGGTGTACTTGCGCTTTTGGTAGTCGGGTGCTGCTTCGTTTACTTCCATGATGTGGGATGGTTGATGTGCTTTAATTCCTCAGCGGCTTACCAGTAGTTAATATGCTTTGCAGGCGCTCGAGGGTCTTCTTCTGGCCGCAGAGGCTGAGGAAGGCTTCGCGCTCCAGGTCGAGGAGGTATTGCTCGCTAACGGTAGCCGGGTAGCTGAGGTCGCCGCCACACATTACGTAGGCCAGCTTCTCTGCAATCAGTTTGTCGTAGTCGCTTATATAGTTACCACGCCACATGCCGTGCACGCCGGCTAAAATACCCCCTAATCCGCCACGGCCCTGCACCTTGATATCATTGCGCGCTGCGGGTTGTGTATAGCCGGTCTCCCACATGTCCAGCACCTTGCGTTTTGCATCAGCTATGCGCCTGTCGGGGTTCATAGATATGCCATCGTGACCCTTGCGCAGTATAAAGTTCTCAAACGCCTCGTGTGCTGACGTGGACACCTTGGCCGTACCTACATTTATGAACAGCTGCTGCAGGTAGTTGGTCTCTATGTCTTCTTTTATATTCCGGTCGTGAGCGCGTACGGCCATTTCCTTGCTGCCACCACCGCCGGGTATCAGACCTACACCTACTTCCACCAGGCCTATGTAACTTTCGGCAGAGGCCTGTACCGCATCGGCATGCAGGCACATCTCGCAGCCACCACCCAAGGTAAGCCCATGAGGTGCAACTACTGTAGGTATGCTGCTATAGCGCAGGCGCATGGTAGTGGCCTGGAACTGGCGGATAGCCATATCCAGCTCATCGTACTCCTGCTCGGCCGCAAACATGAAGATGAGGCCTACATTGGCACCGGCGCTAAAGTTGGCACCACCATTGGCTATCACCAACCCCTTATATTTCTCTTCTGCAATGGCCACGCTCTTCTGCACGCCGGCCAACACTTCACCGCCAATGCTATTCATCTTGGTGTTCCAACGCAGGGCTACCACATCGTCGCCAATATCGTAGAGCTTGCAGGCGCTGTTCTTCCACACCACTTTTTCGTCCATATGCTCCAGCAGGATAAAGGCATCCTGGCCCGGTATCAACTGGTATGTTTTGGTATGTATATCGTAATACATACGCTTACCATTCTGCGTTTTGTAGAAGGTGGTATTACCGGCTGCCAGCATCTCATCTACCCATGATGCTACACTGCGACCTTCGGCCTTTATAGCATCTACGGTTTTCTGCACACCCAGCGCATCCCAGCTTTCAAAAGCGCCTATCTCCCAGCCAAAGCCGGCCTTAAGGGCATCGTCTATCTTGTACAGCTCATCAGATATCTCGGGTACTCGATTAGAACTGTAAGAGAATAACATATGGTGGAACAGCCTGTAGAAATCGCCGGCCTTATCTGTGCCTTTATACAGCACCTTAAGGCGCTGTGCCAGGTCGTCTACAGGTTTGGCTGCTTCAACAGTGGCAAACTTTGCTTTTTGTTTAGGCGCATACTCCATGGTCTGGAGGTTGAGCGTTTGTATGTCTTTACTTCCTTTTTGTTTTTTATAGAAGCCCTGACCCGTCTTATCGCCCAGCCATTTGTTCTCTATCATCTTTTCCAGGAACGGCGGCAGGATAAAAAAGTCTTTAGCCTCATCATTGGGCGCATTCTGCGGCAGGTCTTTGGCTACGTGCACCAGGGTATCCAGGCCTACCACATCGCCTGTGCGGAAGGTGGCCGATTTAGGACGGCCCAGGATGGGACCTGTCAGTGCATCTACCTCATCAACATTCAGCCCTACCTGCTCCATGGCTTTGAACACTGCCATAAAGCCGAATACGCCTACACGGTTGGCTATGAATGCCGGCGTGTCTTTACAGAGCACCGTCGTTTTACCCAGGAACCTGTCGCCATAGCTCATCAGGAAGTCGATAACTGCGGGATCAGTTTCAGGCGCAGGTATTATCTCCAACAGACGCAGGTAGCGCGGCGGATTGAAGAAGTGTGTACCACAAAAGTGCTTGCGGAAGTCTTCGCTACGACCCTCACTCATCAGGTGCACCGGTATGCCCGATGTATTGGTGGTGACGAGTGTGCCCGGCTTGCGGTATTTTTCTACCTGCTCAAATACTTTCTGTTTGATGTCCAGCCGCTCTACCACTACTTCCATCACCCAGTCACAGTCGGCAATGCGTTTCATATCATCGTCGAAGTTGCCGGTTTGCACCAGGGCAGCTACCTGTTTGGTATAAACAGCGGAGGGTTTGCTTTTCAGCGTAGCCTGCAATGCATCATTCACAATACGATTGCGGAAGGCTTTGCTATCCAGGGTCAGTCCTTTGGCTTGTTCTGCAGGAGTAAGTTCACGCGGCACAATATCTAATAACAATACCTGCACACCAATGCCTGCAAAATGGCATGCGATGCGCGATCCCATTACCCCACTGCCCAATATGGCAACCTTGCGGATACTCCTGTTCATGACCTGACTGATTTAGCTACACAATTTATTGAAAAAAATGCCGCAGAGTGCTGTCCGGCGTCATTTCTTAACAATAACATCTTTGCACATATGTTTATCAGGCGCCCTTCGAAATTTTTGTATCCTCGTAAATGTCCGTAAGTGGCAGTGTGACACCAACGGCAAGAATGGAAAGCGTATCATTCATGTTCGCATATTCGCGAAGCGCCCATTCGCCTTGCCCGTTAATATAAAATGCCTCTATGCAGATCTTTTCAGGATCGATAAGGATATACTCCTTCAGCGTTGGGATGGCCCTGTATAGTTGGAATTTATCACCACGGTCGTATGATCTTGTAGAAGGCGATAACACTTCGATTATTACAGTAGGATTAAGTAAGTTGAATTCGTCATTGTTAAGATATTCAGGCTCACCGCAAACGATGGACATATCCGGATATGTGAACAATGTGTTCTGCGGGATATGCACCCTCATTTCGCTACTATTCGGCTGACATGGTTTGCCCCTAAGCATATTACCAAGTTCTCTGTACAAGTTCATCATGATCCTGTTATGTTCCTGTTTGGCACCAGACATATCAAATATCTCGCCCTGGTAATACTCATGCTTTTCATCGCTGGCATTTTCCAGCTTCAGGTATTCTTCGATGGTGAACTTTTGTTTTCCGTAGGCTATAGCGGGTTCTCTTACATACATAATGTAAAGTTACGACAAATGGTAATATATCGCCTGGCTAACTGCTATGGTCAGTAATGACTACCCACTCACCTTTTACCTTTTTGAGCAGGAGCGTATAGCTGCCGCCAACATCGCCAGCAGTGCGTTTTAGCGCCCATGTGCCAATAACAAAATAATACCTGTGCGATAGTTTCTGTATGCGGGTGATAGTTGAGGTAAGTTGGCCCATATGGGCAAGGTCGGGGTAGGCTTCTTTATATTTTTTCAGGGTAATGTCGTAACCGTAACGCGGCCCTTTTGAGCCGATGAATACCAGGCTGTCGTTCTCCCAATAACCGCGCATGTAACCTTCTATATTGCCCTTGTTCCACTCAGTTACCTGTGCGGCCAGCATGGTACGGATAGCACGCTCGTTGCGCGACTGGGCAGCTGCGATATTACACAGTAAAATAGCCAGAAGGAAGGTTGTTAGTATATGCTTCATAAATCAAGTTTAAAACCCATCAAGGAGTACTGCAGTACAAGTGCCGAATGTAATAATAAGCAGCAACAGCCCGATGAGCGACACTCGTATGCCTACCCGCTCCAGCCGCTCCGAATCTTTTACCCACGAAACAATGGTGAGTATTATGCCCGTAGGTAATATGGCAACAGTAAGCCAAAACACTATCAATACAGACTGCGGCAATTGTTTAGTGATCAGTTAAGGCAAGATTACAGAATAATATCAACATTGAATGCTCCTGAAGCCGGCGGAGCAAGCCGCGAATGACATAATAAGTACGATCACGGCAAAGAACAATGAGCGCTTGGCATATAGTTTATGCACCGGATTGCCTGATGTTTTATAGTTGATGAACAGCGTTATGCTGAACATAAACAGTAACAGGGACAATATCAACGTGCCAAAACCAAAATCTAATGCATCTGGGCCCATGCTACAAATGTAGGGATCTGAAAAAAATCTGGTTCAAAAAAAGACAAATATTTGAATTGCTCAATAAAATACATATCTTAATACACTCAAAAATAGTGTAGTATGAAAATCCTGGACATTAAAGCAATGAATGGCCCCAATTACTGGTCGCCAACAAGACATAAACTGATCGTGATGCTCCTTGACCTGGAGGAAATGGAGCAGAGGCCAACGGATAAGATACCCGGTTTTTTAGACAGGATATCGGCCATGATGCCAACATTGTATACGCATCGCTGCTCCGAAGGCGTGCCCGGCGGATTCTATTCCCGCATCAAAGAAGGCACCTGGATGGGGCATGTGATAGAGCACATAGCACTGGAACTACAAACATTGGCAGGTATGGACACAGGTTATGGCCGCACACGCGAGACCAAAGAGCCGGGTGTGTATCATGTAGTATTCTCTTACCAGGAGGCCAAGGCAGGCATCTACACGGCTAAAGCTGCTGTAAAAATTGCCCAGGCACTTGCCGACAATGTGGATTATGATCTGGCGGCAGACATACAGAACCTGCGCGAGATACGTGAAGACGAACGCCTGGGCCCAAGCACCGGATCTATTGTAGACGAAGCTATTAAAAGGAAGATACCTTATATCCGCCTCAACAGGCACTCCCTGGTGCAGCTGGGCTATGGTGTGAACCAGAAGCGTGTGCAGGCTACCATAGCCAGCACCACCAGCAGTATAGCTGTAGAGATAGCCTGCGATAAGGAAGAGACCAAGAACCTGTTGGAAGCATCGGAGATACCCGTGCCACGCGGCCGAATAGTGTATGACGAGGAAGATCTACAGGCAGCAATAGATAAAATAGGCTACCCTATAGTGACCAAGCCGGTAAATGGCAACCACGGCAAGGGGGCTACCACTAACATACGCAACTGGGAAGATGCTGTAACCGGTCTTAAAGCGGCCAAACAATACGGCAGGGCTGTGATCTGTGAAAAATTCATCACCGGTCGCGACTTCCGCGTGCTGGTAGTGAACTATAAGTTTGTAGCCGCTGCGCTGCGCACACCTGCGGCAGTGATAGGCGATGGCAAGCACACGGTAAAGGAGCTGATAGATATTGTGAACCAGGACCCGCGTCGTGGCTACGGGCACGAAAAGGTGCTGACGGCCATTAAGATAGACGACTTCACCATGGACATGCTGGAGAAGAAAGGCTATACCCTGGATACGGTGATCGCCGATAAGGAAGAGCTGTGGCTAAAGCCGACTGCCAATCTGAGCACCGGTGGCACCGCAACAGATGTGACCGACTATGTGCATCCTACCAATGTATTTATGGCAGAGCGCATTGCTAAGATCATAGGCCTGAATATATGCGGTATAGACATTATGGCATCTGACCTTTCTACGCCGCTGTCGGAAAACGGAGGCGCCGTGCTGGAAGTAAATGCCGCACCTGGCTTCCGTATGCACCTGGACCCTACCGAGGGCCTGCCGCGCAATGTGGCCGAGCCGGTGATAGACATGCTGTATCCGCCGGGTACCAGCGCCCGCATACCCATAGTAGCCGTGTCTGGTACCAACGGTAAGACCACCACCACGCGCCTGATAGCACATATTGTAAAACAGATGGGCTATAAGGTAGGCTACACCACCACAGATGGCGTATACATACAAAACCAGATAATGATGAAGGGCGACTGCACCGGGCCGGTATCGGCAGAGTTTGTGCTGCGCGACCCAACGGTAGACTATGCCGTGCTGGAATGTGCCCGTGGGGGCATCTTACGCGCAGGCCTGGGCTTCCATAACTGTGATGTGGCAGTAGTGACCAACGTTGCCGCAGACCACCTTGGCCTGGGCGGTATAGATACCCTGGAGCAACTGGCGCGGGTAAAAGCCGTGGCAGCTAATACCGTGTTCCCGGGTGGATATGCCATTTTGAACGCCGATGATGACCTGGTATATGACATGCACAAGCAATTGGATTGCAAGGTCGCCTTTTTCTCGCTGCACGAGGATAACCCAAGGGTACAGGCGCATTGTGCGAAAGGCGGACTGGCAGCAATATATGAACACGGCTTTATTACAATACTGAAGGGCGGCTGGAAGATACGTGTAGAGAAAGTGACCAACATACCGCTTACGTTCTCCGGCATGGCAGAGTTCAATATAGCCAACGTTTTGGCGGCTACCCTGGCCGCTTATGTGCAGGACTTTAAGACGGAAGATATCCGCCAGGCGCTGCAAACGTTCGTGCCGTCTCCTGCGCAGACCCCGGGCCGTATGAACATGTTCCACTTCCGCAATTACTCGGTAATGCTCGACTATGCACACAATACCCATGGCCTGAAAGCGATAGGCAAATTCCTGGCATCGGTAGAGGCATCGGTAAAGGTGGGCATCATAGCCGGTGTTGGTGACCGCCGCGACGAAGACATCATTTCACTCGGCGAGGTAGCTGCACAGATATTTGACGAGATCATCATCCGCCAGGATAAGAATCTGCGCGGACGTACCGAGCAGGAGATCATAGACCTGATGACAAAGGGTATCTACTCCATTGACCCGGCGAAAAAGACAACAGTTATCAAGAAAGAATCTGAGGCCATTGAATTCGCAATGAAGAACGCAGTAAAAGATAGTTTTATAATAATTATCAGCGATGTGATACCGGATGCATTGGAGCAGGTAAAAGCCTACAAGGCCAAAGAAGATGGAGCGGTGGTAACGGAATAACAATAATATATAGGAGCAAAAGGGTGCGCTATTGCGCACCCTTTTATTTAATAGCCGTCTTTTTTTAAAAATAATAATATACTGTCGCCCGACAGCGCATAAATTCTATCTTTGCTGGTCTTAGAAGAGCGGACACCTCTGAAGCAGTTGTTTACTGATGATCTTACACGCTATATTCTTGGTCTTTTTTGCGGTCATGGGCAGTTCTTTAACGCCCGAGACCCTTCTGTATGTAGCTATTGCCCAAGGTATTGCCGGCATTGCCCTAACGCTATGGAAAGGAGATGAATTGATCTCGCCATACACCATCAACCTGGCGGGGCTTATTATTACCAACCTGGGTAATTTGTCGCTGATCGCCCGCATACACAATGGCACGAATCTCATGTACTTTTTTGCTTCTGCGGACGACATCCCTCTTGCCACGCAGGTGTGGACGGTTGCCTGTTCGGTGTTTTATATCGGCTACCTGGCTGCTAAAAAAGCATCACTGCCGCCTATTGGTTTAAAGTTTGGAGGAGATATCTTAAAATACGTCTTTTATGGGCTGATCGTAATGAGCCTATTCAGTAAGGAGATCTCCCACTTTCTCTTTCTGCCTGCAGCCGTAGGCAAAATACTCGGCTTTTCCGGTCTTATCGGCGTACTCTTTTATGCCCGGCTATGGGCTGCAGAAGACAATCCGCAATATAGAAATTACACCATGATCCTATATGTTGTACAAACATATGAGGGCCTATTCAACTCCTATCTTCGTTTATTTGTTGTACTACCAACACTGCTATTATATATCGGGTACTTTGCCGGCACCAAATCTGTTAAGTCATTGCTTAGTTACCGGGCGATCCCGCTGGTTGTTGCCATTGTTCTTTTTGCCAATTCTTTTGCACAACTGGGCAGCAGCAGGGCCAACTTCGGCATGGCGTTATATAACCTATACCTTGCCCCAAGTGACGATGAAGACGTGCCGGAACAGGCGTTAGAATTGGAAGTAGACGACTACCTGGACCCGTCGCTGAAGCCTATTGACCGGGGAGGATTTCTCGACAGGTCATCAACATTGGCACAGGTTTCTAAGGTTATAGACCTGGTTAATACTAATGGCTATTACGAAGGCGTGGTATCTGCTCCGTTGCTTACGGCGGTAATACCCCGATTCCTGTGGCCCGACAAGCCCAAAATAGCCATAGGGCAGTGGTTTGCTATAGCTGCGGGTGCCGCGTACCAGATATCGGAAACAACAGTAAATAACTCTGTAAATATTACTATCCCCGGCGAATTGTATATTGACTTCGGATGGGTAGGTGTAATTATAGGTTGCTTTTTATTTGGTGTGCTGATACGCATGCTTTGGAATTGCTGCGAATTTTACGCATCTAACTATAACTTTTTAGGTGCCATATTTGGCGGCTACCTGCTCTATCTGGCACTAACCGGTATCTCTATCGATCTGCAGATCGTTATTAACTACCTGTCATTCTACCTTGTGTTTTACGCTATTAAAAAGATCTTATGCGTATATTTTGTGTAGGCCCTTTATGGCGTGGCAGTAATGCCGGCGGGCTTTTTAAAGCACTGAGCCGGCAGGGGTGTATGATAGAAGTAGCTGACGAGTTTTACTATGTAAGCCTGCAGTCAAAAGACAAGGTGACGAAGATAATGGAGCGCCTGGTACGGCCGCGCCAGGTGAAAGAATTCAATACCAGCATACAAAACAAGATAAAACTATTTGCACCTGATGTGCTACTGGTATATAAGGGCACTTTTGTAACACCCGATACACTTGAGTTTGCCAAACAACGCGGCTGTCGCCTGGCACTGTTTTTCCCCGATGTGAGCACCACAGCCCACGGCCCGTACATTCCCCAATGCATCCCGCACTACGAACTGATCTTCACAACCAAAACCTTTGGCATGAAGGACATGGCTGCGAAATACGGCTCGCGGAATATGAAAGTGATACCGCACGGTTATGATCCGGAGATACACCGACAACTACCTGTAAGTGAAAAAGAACTGGCTATTTACGGCAATGATGCCTCTTTTATAGGTACCTGGTCGCCAAAAAAAGAACAGTGGCTGAGTTATATTAAAGAAAATATACCACAACTCAACCTAAAGATATGGGGAGGGCAATGGCATAAGTCGTCTTCACCCATATTGAAAGACAGTATACAGGGTACAGAAATACTTGGCGACCTCTACGCCATGGCCATACAATGCTCTAAGATAAACCTGGGTATCCTATCGGAGCAGCGTGTGGGCTCTTCTTCGGGAGACCTGATCACCTCCCGTACATTCCATATACCTGGCGCAGGTGGGTTTATGCTGCACGAGCGTAATGAAGAATCGCTGGCGTGTTTTGTAGAAGACAGGGAGGCCGGCTTTTTCGATGGGCCGGAAGAACTGGTGCAGCAGATAAAGCGTTTCCTGCCTAATGAGCAGTTGCGAAACGAGATACGCATGGCCGGGCACCAACGGGCGCTGAAAGACCATTCGCTGGACGCGCGTGCCGAAACGGTGCTGGGCTACCTCCGCGCCATGTAATTCCCCTTTATTATTCTATTTTTGCGCCACTATGGCAAACGATAATAAGTTGCAGGCCATTATAGGGCACTGCAAAGAATATGGTTTTATCTTTCAATCGAGCGAAATATATGATGGCCTGAGCGCAGTTTACGACTACGGCCAGATGGGTGCTGAGCTTAAACGCAACATCCGCGAATACTGGTGGAAAAGCATGACCCAGATGCAGGATAACATTGTGGGTATTGATGCGGCCATCTTTATGCACCCCACTGTATGGAAAGCCAGCGGCCACGTAGACAACTTCAGCGACCCGATGATAGACAACAAGGATAGCCAGAAGCGCTACCGTGTTGACCACCTGATAGAAGCATATGCCGAGACCCTGGAGGCAGATAAAGGCGCAGCACTGATACACACCATGGAGCAGTTGCTGGAAGCCAACGATTTTGCCGGTCTTAAAACACTGATAGAAGACAATAAGATAAAATGTACCGTTAGCGGCACCTGCAACTGGACGGACATCCGCCAGTTCAACCTGATGTTCTCTACAGAAATGGGTTCTGTGGCCGATGAGGCCAACACCGTATATCTGCGCCCGGAAACGGCACAGGGGATATTCGTTAACTTCCTGAATGTGCAGAAGAGCGGCCGTATGAAAATACCTTTCGGTATTGCACAAACGGGTAAGGCATTCCGTAACGAGATAGTGGCCCGTGGCTTCATCTTCCGCATGCGCGAATTTGAGCAGATGGAGATGCAGTTCTTTGTGCGCCCCGGCACACAAAAAGAATGGTACGAGCATTGGAAGAAAACCCGCATGGAATGGCACCTAAAGCTGGGCATACCGGCTGAGCGCTACCGCTTCCACGACCATGTGAAACTGGCTCACTATGCCGATATGGCTTGTGATATAGAATATGATTTCCCGATGGGCTTCAAGGAAGTTGAAGGCGTACACAGCCGTACCGACTTCGACCTGAAGCAACACCAGCAGTACAGCGGTAAAAAGCTGACCTACTTCGATACCGAGATCAACCAGCATTACGTGCCTTACGTGATTGAGACCTCTATAGGCCTGGATCGCGCTGTGATGATGGTACTGAGCGAAGCTTATGAAGAGCAGGACCTGAGCACTGCAGAAAAGCAAGACAGCCGTGCTGTGCTGAAGCTGCCCGCAATGCTGGCGCCGATAAAACTGGCCGTATTGCCACTTACCAAAAAGGATGGCATGCCGGAGCTGGCCAAAGATCTGATAGAGCAGTGCAAGCCACACTTCAGGTGCTTCTACGAAGAAAAGGACAGTATAGGTAAGCGTTACCGCCGTATGGATGCCCTGGGCACTCCATTCTGCGTAACCATCGATCAGCAGACCAAGGAAGACGGCACCGTAACCATCCGCTACCGCGATAGCATGCAGCAGGAGCGCATTGCCCTGAACGATGTGAAGCGCATAGTGATGGAGAAGATAGCCATGTTCTAAAACGTTGTCTTATACTGTGGTACGCTATTTATATGCATATGCTTAACCAGCATATGCATATATGAATAAGCAAGGCCCAATTATAGTAATAGAAGACGATCCGGATGACAGGGATATACTGGCATCCATTTTTAAAGAACTGAATTATCCGAACGAGATAACCTTTTTTGAGAATGGCGCAGATGCACTGGTATACCTGGAGGGCGATGTATACCCCTTTATCATTTTATCAGACATCAATCTGCCAAAACTGAGCGGGTTTGAACTGAGGAAAATGGTCCATACCAATGAAGGATTGAGTGCCAAATGTATACCGTACCTGTTCTTTTCTACCTCGGTAGATAAAAAAGCGGTGTACGATGCCTATACCATGTCGGTGCAGGGTTTCTTTCTGAAACCGGACACCTACCAGAAGTTGAAACATACGATCAACGTTATCATCCAGTATTGGAACGAATGCTATTCGCCGAATAACTATCCTAAATAAAGCAACAGGCCTTGCAATAGCAAGGCCTGTTCTATTAATAATACTTGATCTCTCTTTTGTAAAAAAGAGAAAAGCTCTTGCCTCCCCCCTTAATGTCTTCCCGCCATTTAATGCAATTGCCCTCGTCATCGGTTTCCAGTTGCTGTACCGCAGAAGATCGCTCCACCTTGTGGTTGCTGTTATATTGTTCTGATGTGCTATTGCCATTAGCATAGTAAGTATCGTGGGATACTAACGATAAGCTGCCGTTGATCTCACTATACTTGCTTTGTTCGGTAAGCGATCCGCTTGCATCATATTTCAAAACCGTGCGGCCGTTCTGGTGGCCATCGGCGGCATAGCTTAAGCGCTCCGTGTTTCGCCCCTGCGCATCGTAGTTATACACTATCCTTTGCTCCATTTTACCACTGGTATGGTATGTTTTGGTCTCGCTTAGTATACCGGCATCATTGTAAGTAAAGGTGGTCTTCCACCCGGCATCGGTACCTGCACAGTATTGCTGTTTCTCCATTATAGCCCCTTGCTGGCTGTATTGACATTTGTGATACACGGGGCGGAAATTCAGCTCATTGAAATTGCTGTCGGCTATTTTGTTGCCATGCTCATCAAATACTTCAACCTTATGATAGTCGAAATTCTGATCTTCCGATGTATGGTCGAGCATTGTAGCCACACTCTTTACTCTGCCTTTCAGGTGTGCTTCGGCAAGGTCGTTGTTACTATTGTCTGTTTTTTCAACAGTATACGCTGAGGCAATGATAGCAGTGGCTGCGAGTAAAAGTGTTATTTTCATGTGTTGGAATTTTAGCACTATTGTAAATATAATATTTATTTTCAATAATTGTATGGCTGCCTAGTAATAAGTGATCACCCGTTTTGTTACAGACGCATACGGTCCGCCCTTCATGCGTTTTACATCTACACGCCAGCCTGTTCTGTTGCCCCTATAATCGTACACCATATTGCGGTATCGGTCCTCGTGCATTACCTTTTGTTGCTGGTTGTACGTCTCCAGTAGAGCAATGTCACCCTTTGTGTCGAACACATAATGGCGTATCAATCCATAGTTGCCTTCATAAAAATCGCTGTATTGATACTCGTGTTTTAAAAGACCTTTCTCATATTTGTATTCCGTCCGGCCATTAGGCACATCGCCGCATAAACTTTGCTCTTCTATCAGCTTGTCATACATGTCATACTTCATAAACACATGCTGTATCGAATGTCCATCGGGGCTATATCTGTTCGTTTCACTAAGCCTGCCTATGGTGTCGTAGATATAAATTGTTCTGTCGCCCGAACCACCATCCGGACTTCTCTCGATCCGGTAGCCACTGGCATTATAAGTATAGCTGCGAGATCCGAAGGTGCGAGCGCTGTCGTTCATATCCTCGTATTTAAGCATATTGCCGTGTACGTCATAGGTCTGCCTGTTCCAGAATACTGGTTTTTGCTTTTCATATCCTACATACCATGTTTTTTCTTCTACTGTCTTCACTCTTCCCTTCAGGTTTTCACGGGCAAGATCGTTATTGATATTCTTTTGCTTATGCGGCATAAATGCACTCGCCATAAGAGAAATACCAATACAGAAGAGGACGACTTTCATATTGCTTAGTGCTTTGGTAATGATATAAATATACGCATTTCTAAAATGCAATTCCTGCGTTGCTTTTGCCCTTCCCGCATATTGGCTTACCTTAGCGGGTATGCCTGAAAAGAAATTATTTCTGCTCGATGCGTATGCACTTATCTTCCGTGCATACTATGCTTTGATCCGCAGTCCCCGCATCACCAGTAAGGGAAAGAATACCAATGCGCAGTTTGGTTTTACCTCTACACTGCTCGACCTCATCAATAAAGAAAAGCCCACCCACCTGGCTGTAGTATTCGATACATCGGCACCTACAGAACGCCATACCGACTTTGAAGGGTATAAGGCCAACCGCCAGGAAACACCCGAAGACCTGAGCGCGGCTGTGCCGGATATCAAGCGTATCATAAAAGGTTTTAACCTGCCTTGCATGGAGAAAGATGGCTACGAGGCAGATGATATCATAGGCACGCTGGCATTAGAAGCTGCAGAGCTGGGCTATACGGTATATATGGTAACGCCCGATAAAGACTATGGGCAGATAGTGCGCGAAAGGGTGTTCATGTACAAGCCGCCATTCCAGGGCAATAAAGAAGAGATATACGGCGAGAAGGAGATATGCGAGAAGTGGAACATCAAGCGCGTAGACCAGGTAGTAGATATGCTGGGCCTGATGGGCGATGCCGTAGATAATATACCGGGTATACCCGGCGTAGGCGAGAAGACCGCCGCAAAGCTGCTGGCCGAGTACGACACCATAGAAGGGGTACTGGAAAATGCCGACAAGATAAAGGGTGCGCTGGGCGAGAAGGTGCGGAATGGCAAAGAACTGGCCATCATGTCTAAGAAGCTGGCCCGCATTATTACCAATGTACCCGATGTGCCATTTCATGATGAAGACTTCCGGGTAAAAGAGAAAAATGTAGAGGCGCTCACAGAGATATTCAACGAACTGGAGTTCCGCACACTGGCCAAGCGCGTACTGGGCGATAGCGGCGCACCAACCATAGAGCAGCCTGTAGTGCTGGATCTGTTTGGTAACCCCGTTAAGCAACAGCCGGTAGCACAAAGTGTAAGTGTGCCAACCAGCAGCCCTGCGGAAGACGCAGAGCCGGAACTGTTTGGCAACTTTAAGACCATTGCCGATATAGAACATAACTATATACTGGTATCAACACCCGAGGAGATAACCGACCTGGTAGGTAAGCTGATGCAGCAAACCGAAGTGGCCTTTGATACGGAGACTACCGACATAGATGCTAACCTGGCCGATATGGTGGGCATGAGCTTCTGTTGGGAAAAAGGCACAGCCTACTATGTAACCGTGCCTGCCGAGCGAGAAAGTGTAATGGCTACTTTGGCACAATTCCGCATGGTGTTTGAGAAGGAAGACATTACATGGGTAGGCCACAACATCAAGTACGACATGATGATACTGAAATGGTATGGTCATGAGCTGAAAGGGCGCATATTTGATACCATGCTGGCCCACTATGTGATAGACCCAGACGGTAAGCGCAACATGGATATGCTGGCCGAAAAATACCTGGGCTATTCGCCGGTATCTATAGAAACACTGATAGGTAAGAAGGGCAAGGGGCAGCTAACGATGCGCGATGCACCACTGGAGCAGGTGAAAGAGTATGCGGCAGAGGATGCCGACGTGACACTACAGTTCAAAGAAGTATTCGAGAAAGAGCTGGATAGCAAAGAGGTGCGCAGTGTGTTCAGCAAGGTAGAGAACCCGCTGGTGCCGGTATTGCTGGATATGGAGTATGAAGGTGTGAACCTGGACTTCCAATTCCTTAACGAATATTCTAAACTGCTGGAAGGCGATATAAAGCAGGCAGAGAGCAGTATATACAACCACGCTGGTGTCAACTTCAACATAGGCTCTCCCAAGCAATTGGGCGAGGTGTTGTTCGACATCATGAAGATAGACGCCGGCCAGAAGAAGACCAAGACCGGGCAGTATGCTACGGGTGAGGATGTATTGGCCAAGTTGCGCAACAAACACCAGATAGTAGACGAGATACTCACCTACCGCGAACTGACCAAGCTGAAGAGCACTTATGTAGACTCCCTGCCCGGCCTTATCAATCCGCGCACGGGCAGGCTGCACACCAGCTACAACCAGGCAGTAGCCGTTACCGGCCGCCTGAGCAGCAACAACCCCAACCTGCAGAACATTCCGATCCGCACAGAGCGTGGCCGCGAGATACGTAAGGCATTCATTCCACGCGATGCAGGTCACTTGCTGGTATCTGCCGACTATTCACAGATAGAGCTGCGCATTGTTGCCGCCATAAGCGGCGATGCCAATATGATACAGGCATTCAAAGAAAATAAGGACATACATACCGCGACAGCAGCCAAAGTATACGGCGTAGAAGAAAGCGCTGTGACCGGCGATATGCGCCGCGCAGCCAAGGCAGTAAACTTCGGCATCATCTACGGCCAGTCGGCTTTCGGCTTATCTGAAAACCTGGGCATCAGCCGTAGCGAGGCCAAGACCATTATTGACAACTACTTTGCACAATATTCATCCATCAAGCAATACATGGATCGCTCTATCAACTTTGCCAAAGAGCATGGCTATGTAGAAACAGTGATGGGCCGTAAGCGCTGGCTGAAGGATATCTATTCGGCCAACTTCACGGTGCGTGGTTATGCCGAGCGAAATGCCATCAACATGCCGATACAGGGCACTGCTGCCGATATGATAAAGCTGGCCATGATAGACGTGTACAGAGAACTGCAGCACAGCGGCCTGAAGAGCAAGATGATACTACAGGTGCATGACGAATTGGTATTTGATGTGCCGGCCGCAGAAGTGGACCAGGTAAAAGAACTGATAAAGATGTGCATGGAGCGCGCTATGGAACTGCCCGGCGGTGTGCCGCTGAATGCCGAGACCGGCAGCGGACAAAACTGGCTACAGGCGCACTAACTGTTATTTAAATGGAACGGCACGAGTATCACCGTAATAGCGTAAAGGTTTGGGGGCAACTAATAGTAGTCTATACCCTGTTTATGGTGATCCTTGTACCGATTCTGTTTTTTGTTGCAAGCCCCGGCAACAAATATGACAACAAAATGTTGGCGCTTATGCTCGCATTGATAGCTTGTACATGGTTTTTAACTACAACAACAAGGGCTCTTCTGACTCAAACAAAGTCAATACTAATTGATTCGGAGCGCTTGTCTGTTGGCAGTCAGACATGGCGTTGGACAGATATTCTTGAATGCAATCTCCATACAATAAGGGATTTCGGGACTCCGGGTAAACAGCGAAAATTTAGCCCTGCCGTAGTCTTGGTCTTTAATGACAATGAGGAAGTGCGTATCTTTTATACCTTATATGCCGGGCAGGAAAAATTGATAAAGCAAATTGAAGATATCGTTTCCACCAATAAACCAGATGTAATAAGGCCGCTGGTAAAAGTAAATACTGATCGGGCATTGATCTGCCCCAATTGCCTCGGCAAATCGTACCTGACAAAAAATGATATAGCACGGATTGGGCATGGAGCCGTATGGATGCCTGGCGATTGCAAAAGGTGTAATGGTTCAGGTTATATACCGATGCCTTAATCCTTTATAGCAAACTGTTCTAGTCCGCGCAGATCGTTAGTTATCTTCCTGTCCCACTCATCTTGCTTGGCCTTGTTGCGCGAGTGGTCAGACTCT
This sequence comes from Chitinophagaceae bacterium, assembly GCA_947455215.1. Classification (GTDB taxonomy): domain Bacteria; phylum Bacteroidota; class Bacteroidia; order Chitinophagales; family Chitinophagaceae; genus Flavipsychrobacter. Next base: position 7,445 of record CANGNA010000008.1, on the reverse strand, counting down.
TTATCATACAGTTCGTTATAACTCTTGCACTCGGCCCACAGCCGGTCATAGATGGCTTTCAGTTCATTATCTGTGTTGGCCGTGTGTTTATGAAAAGCCACATAGCTGTTGAATGCCTGCCGCATCTTGCGGGCAAACAATTCAGCCACATTAAAATGCAATTGCTCATGCCTTAATAAGGCATCCGATAGGTTGCCTGCTTTTTTCCACGACTTATCCTGGTCGAAAAGACAATTGACCGTACACTTCATGGTGCCCTCTCCATCCCACACATACCGGTAGTTGATGGTGTAATGGGTATTGGCAAGGAAGCTGCTCGTCGCATCGGGTGCTCCCTGGAAGTCGCTCCACGTCAGCTGCAGCCCGGGCTGCCATGGATAGCTGCCTGCATAGCATGTATGGATATTGTTGCTGAATATCAGGAAGAGTGCAATAATAGCAATGCGCCTTACCATGGTCTATAGTTTTAGTCCATAAAAATAGTACATCAGCACTATTCCCGATAGCTAATAACTTATGTGCTGTCTTTTTTAACCAAAAAGGCAATACGGAAAAAGCGGCCCCGAAGGGCCGCTTTACACATTTACTCACTATAAAAACCACTCTTATTTTGCCTGTGCAAATTCCAGCTTGATGTTCATGCTCACTTCGTCGCCTACTACAGCACCACCCGCTTCTGTCAGTGCGCTCCACTTCAGGCCATAAGCTTTACGGCTGATCTTGCCTGTTGCTTTGAAACCGGCCTTGATGTTACCATATGGATCCTTTACAGTACCACCGTAAACAACAGCGAAAGTTGCCTTCTTAGTTACGTCGCGGATGGTCAGGTTGCCTTCCAGTACATAGTTGTTACCGGTTGTTTTGCGGAAAGCAGTGCTGGTGAAGGTCATCTTAGGATATTTCTCAGCATTGAAGAAGTCATCGCTCTTCAGGTGCTTGTCACGCATTTCGTTATCTGTATTGATGCTGTTCACATCTACATCGAAAGCAACTTTAGCATTGTTGAAGTCAGCAGTAGGTGCATCGATAGTACCATTAAATACTTTGAATGTACCTTCTACTTCAGACACGGTAAGATGTGATACAGAGAATTTAACTGATGAATGAGACGCATCCACATTCCACTTTGCAGGGCCGGCTACGGGTGCCGCTGTCTTAGTAGTGGTTGTAGTTTTTGTTGTTTTAGTAGTTGTTGTCTTTGTCTGTGCGTTTACTGTCAGCGCTGCTGCGGCAAAGGCCAGGAATAGTGTGATCTTTTTCATACTGTTTTGTTTTTTGTTTTGTTTTGTAATGCAAATGTATGTAGGTACATGCATTTATGGAAATAGAATTGTCCTATAGATGTATAGGCTGCCAAATGAATTGCCGAAATATTACCTGTTATAGTGCATGTTTATTACTTTAGCATAATATAATGTCCGTGTTACGGCGTGGAAATATTATTTGCATGAAAAAATTCATACTTGTCACCGCATTACTTGCCCCCTGCGCCTATGCCAATGCCCAGCATTATATGGGCGTGGCTACCGGCAGCTGGAGCGGCATGAGCAGCCTATACCTTAACCCGGCCAATATTGCCGATAACAGGGACAGGTTGGTGATAGACCTGTTGAGCATCAATGCCGGGGTTGATAACGACCTGGGCAAGCTGAATACAGTGGGCGGCATCAAGCGGTTCATCAACGGCAACAGTACCAATATAAATGATGTATTCACGTTTTCCGACAAGCAGAGCTTCAGCCTGGTAGCACCATCGGCTGAAGTGAGGGGGCCGGGAGTGATGGTCGCCATCAACCACCGCCATAGTATTGGCATCTCCACCCGCTTACGGGCCATCAACCAATTCAATAATTTTAGTACCTCATTATACCGCACCGTTACGGATTTCGATTACACAACGGGCACTAACATAGACCTTGTCTCGAAAAACTTTAACTGGACAGGCCATGCCTGGGGCGAAGCAGCGCTGACCTATGGTGCGGTACTGATTGAAAAAGGCCATCACGAACTGAAGGCCGGCGCAACCTTGCGCTACCTGAATGGCATAGGCTACATAGGCCTGAAAGGCAATAACCTGGATCTGCACTATGCGCCGGGACAAGATTCTATCTATGCCAATAATACCGAAGTATTATATTCCAGCAACCTGGCCGGCAGCACTAAGTCGCTCTCATCGGGCATAGGCAGCAACAGCATATTCGATCAGTTGGTGAACAGTAAGAGCGGCAATGGTTTTGGTGCCGACTTTGGGGTAGTGTACGACTATATAGAGAACCCCGAGGCTACGCGCTACGAGATGGATGGCAAAACAGAGAGCGACCAGACAGTGAACAGGTACAAGTTCAGGCTGGCAGCATCGGTTACCGATCTGGGGTCGATCCTCTACAATACGAACAATAATTTTACTGTAGATATAAAGGGCAACGGTTATCTTACCGGCAAAGGGCTTTCTGATAATGTAAAAAACTACGACGATCTTAGGGCATATGCTACCCGCCAGGGGTTTTCGGTAGATACCGGTAAGCAATCGAACAGGTTGTATATGCCGGCCACGTTGGTGCTCACTGCTGATTACCACCTTAAACGCAATGTGTACATCAACGCCACGTACTTTAATAATATGGTGAACCGTGGCTATTTCGGCAACTCTTATTACAACCAGTTAACAGTTACACCGCGATACGATACCCGCCGCTTTATGGTGGCTGTGCCGCTCACCTATAGCATGCTGGCCAACGATTTTAAGATGGGCATCGGCCTGCGGGCCTATGGCTTTTATGTTGGCAGCGATGATATGCTGGCCTTCGTATCGCACCAGCATGGCATGAATTTTTATGTAGGTGGGTTTGTACCATTCCACAAAAAGAAGATCAGAGACCGCGACGGCGACCATGTGTCTGACAAAAGAGATAAATGTCCGGACGATGGTGGCCCATGGCGGAATCACGGTTGCCCGGAGGATGAAGTCGATGATAAAAAGGATCGCGATAATTAACAAAGATATTTGTACTGCGCCTTTACAGGATTTAGATTTAATGATAATTTTGCACCAATTAAAACATATACAATGAAGAAAACATTTTTACTCCTTGCCGGCAGTGCCATACTGTTCGCATCTTGCGGTGGCAACAAAGAAGCCGATAAGGCTGCAGAGCAGGCTAAGGCTGATTCTATCGCTAACGCTGCAAAGCAGGATTCTATTGTAAAGGCTAAGGATGCAGAAATGCAGGCTGCTACTGCGGCCGCTGCTCAGCATGCTGCAGACTCTACAAAGGCTGCTGACGAAAAGGCTGCTGCTGAAAAGGGTTCTAAGGGTGGAACAAAGGCACACGCCGCCCATTCTACTACCACAACTAAAACTCCTGCAGCACCGGTACCAACAAAATCTGCACAGGATAGCAAGTTCGACAGCAGGAATGGTAACAATGCTCAGACATCTAAGCCAACTCCTGAACAGCAAAAAGCACAGGACGCTAAGTTCAACGGAAGGAAATAATCTTTCCGGCCCGCAAATGAGGCTATAGATCATACAAAAAAATCCCGGCAACAGAAGTTGCCGGGATTTTTTGTCTTTAAGCCAACGGGCTTACCCCAAAAAGAAAAGCCCCAATATGGGGCTTTTCCTATAAAATATGGTGTTGTTCCTTAGTTCCAGGTACCGGTGTAAGTCTGGGTAACTGAAGTAGAATCGTTGGTGATCGTGTAATTCCATGTGATCGAACCGCTGGCATAAGTACCTGTGCCTGCTACTACATAATGGTTGTTATCAGGCTTCTGGCTTACAATGGTAATAGTGTTGCCTGCTACAGAGGCGTTGATATTGTGAGTAAAGAAATTGTCGGAGAATGATGTACCGATCAGTACATCTGTAGTTGCAGTACCTGCAGATATATTTGCAGTATAAGAAGCAACAAAAGTTCCACCTACCAGGTGATCTGTTGCAGACCACGATTTCGTGAATTTGGTCCTTGACATCGTTTCGCAGCTGGTGCCTTCATAACCTGTAGGGCATACACAAGTACCATCGGAACAAGTACCGCCATTCTGACAAGTTACGTCCTTGCATGCATCCTTAGAGCAAGACGTTGAAAAAATGGCAGTAGCAGAAGCTACAGTTACAAGGGCGCTCAGCGCAATAAGACGAAGTGTTTTCATATATTCTCCTTTTTTGATTGATTAATTGGTTATATCTTCAATAAAATTCGTGCCAAAGATACAGCAAATATGCTCTATTTGACAAAAAAGCCCATATAAATTTAAATCACCACGGATCATTTTCCGTCCATGTTCACTACTTTAGCGCTTAGTATTTATGAAGGAAAAGGAAACGATGCGTGCAATTAAAAAGCTATTATTACTGGCTATAATGGGCAGCCTGGCGTCTTGCGGGGGTAAAGAGGGAGAGAAGCAATCCGGCGCGCAAGCCCAAACAGATTCTGCCGTCAATTTTAAAAAAGACAGCATTGCCAGAGCATTAGATGCACAGAATGCAGCCATTATAAATGCCGAAGCCCAGCGCTTAGCTGATTCTATTAAAACAGCTAATGCCGCCGGCACTACAACCACCCGGCATGGCAATACTGCGCGGTCTATACCTACGGTCACGCCACCGCCGCCTGCGCCGGCCACGCCTGTGCCCCCTCATCCTACAGGGCATTGATAACACTACACACAAAGCAACAAAAATAAGAAGAGGGTGTCCCGGTTACGGCGACACCCTCTTGTCAATTCTGTTATCAGGATATTACATTTTGCTGTAAGTGCCGGTGCAGGTATATTTAATAGTACCCCTGCGCTCGGTATAGGTATGTGTAAAGGTAGCATTGTTGGTCAGCGTTATGTTGCCATCCAGTGTATCCGCTGCTGTTACACCTCCGATGGTGCGGTTGAGCACCAGGTTATTATAAGTAATTACTGTAGGAGACACGATAGTGCCCTGTATGCTGGCAGTGCTGCCGGCAATATTGCTGATGGTGATCTTGGTAGTGTCTGTAGCAGTGGCCATGTTGATGACAACTGCACCGGCTATAGAATCAGGATTGCACGCATCATTACCAGCCCAACGGCCTACAAAAGAGCGTGTGCTGCAGGTAGATCCTGTGAACCCTATAGGGCAAACACAAGTACCGCCACTGCAAGTGCCACCGTTCTTACAAACTGTGTTCTTACATTCATCTTTAGAGCAGGAAGCGTAGAAGATAGCAGTAGCCGATGCTACAGTTACAAGAGCGCTCAGCGCAAGAAGACGGAATGTTTTCATATACTATTTCTTATTTTGATTATTGTTCTTTGATCACTACGACCGGCGGCAAAGATAACTTCATAAATCCTCAGGAACAAACAGGCACCGGAGAATGGAGGTATTTAACAGCTTATTAAATATTCTATTATCTGATGCTGCCGCTATTGCACTATAAACGTATCGATACCGTTAATTATTATACACCAAACTGGGTAAGGTGATGATCCAGGTGTTTATAAAGCATATTATTCCACTCCTGCTTATTCAGTTTGCCGAAAGAGAGCGACTCTTTGCCGTCAAAATGGGCAATGCCCAGCTGCTCTGTTTTGTTCAGGTAATCGGTCAGGCGTTTCTTTTCTGTCTCAAACACTTTTTCGTCGGTAACCAGGAAGGCAGGTGCTGTGCGGGAGTTATGCTTGTATGGCTTTTCCGACACAACAATATCCTTTACAAATGCTTTCAGGAAAAACCTGGCCAGCCCCGACGGCTTAGGATGCTTATTTTCATACGCCATTTCGTAGGTCACGCAGCAATGGGCCAGCATCTGCGATACGCTCATCTTTCCCCATTGCGGCTGCGTGGCCGGGGTGAGTTTATTGATACGCCCGATCACCTCATCGGTGACACTACGGGTAAAAATGTTGGGTAACGCCATATTTTCGGTTTGTTCAAAGTTATATAAGTAACTTAAAATCAATAGATAATTATTTCAAGGTGTCCTTCCGCACAGTATCTGCTTGCTGCTCTGCGGGAATGGGGGTATTCCCGTGCTTTGACCTGTACATGCCTTCGCGGAAGAGCAAGTAAGCTACCGGTAAAAAAATGAAAAGGGTAAGAATAACAACAAACACGCGTGCTTTTATCATTGTTTGGCCTTGTTTTGTAGCAGCGAAATTACGCCTTCCTGCTGCAATATCCGATAGCCTATCCTGTCGTTGGATATGCCCGGCTTCAGCTCGTAGGTAAATTTATAGTCGTCATGCTCCATCTCGGTTACAAAGTAGGCAAACAATATTTCCTTATGATCCTGGAATTTATGCGCTACCTCATACAGGTGGGTAGAGAGGATCATCAGGTGATGGTTATGATTAAGCAGGCCATCCATTACAGCCTTGGTACACTCATATGCGTCGTGCACATTGGTGCCCTTGAACAGTTCATCCATCAATACCAGGTGGGGCTTGTCCTGGCATATCCGTTCGGCGGTTTGTTTGATGCGCTGCACCTCGGCAAAGAAGTAGCTTTCACCTTTAAGGATGTTGTCCTCTACGTGCATGTTGGTAATGATACCATGCAGAAAGCTGATGCGCAGCGCCTTTGCCGGCACGCCCATACCCAGGTGTGCCATCAATGCACCCACGCCCAGTGAGCGCATAAAGGTGGTCTTACCCGACATATTGGCGCCGGTGATCACCAGGAAATTGCGGCTGTTATCAAACTGTATATCGTAGGCCACCGGGGTGGTCACCAGCGGGTGATACAGTTGCTCCATCTCGAACTGTATGGGCGATTCCGGCAGTATCTCCGGGAACACCCAGTTATGCTCCGTAGTGGCCCTGGCCATTGCCTGCCAGGCATCCAGCCGGGCATATGAGGCAATGAGCCTGTATATCATGCTTTTCATCTCGCGCCGCGCCAGGTAGTTCAGCTGGGCAAGGTCTGCATATTTGGTCTCGTTGTTCACGGCCATCATCCGCTCTACAAGGCGGTGCTCCAGCTCTTTATTGATGTTGTCCAGCTCGCTCTTCAGCAGCTCGGGCACATCGGGGCGTGCCGCAATATCAGCCAACTGCCGGCAACCTTTCAGAAAGTCGGACAGGTGCGATAATGAGAACCGGGTAAGAAAATACTCCTGCCTGTTCAGCAGCCGCTGCAACATGGCCCCCATCATCAGCGTAACGCCCGTTGGTGGGGCACTCACATGGTCGGCTGACTCGAAGAACTTTTCCAGCATGATGATGGTGCCGTTGGAGATCACCTTAGGCCACAGCACCACATTGGCCTGCCAGAACTTTACCGCATCCTGCAGCTTGACCAGGTGGCTGGCCGTGGCCGGTGGCTGGGCAATATGCCTCTTGAGGTGATCGCGGCCCACCTGAGATGTAGTGCGGTCTATAAGCGAAAAAATACCCCCGCTTGCATCAGCGGTATATATAGAAAGGTCTTTTAATGTTGTTTTGTCGTTCTGCATTATCGGTCGAAT
>CANGNA010000007.1 GCA_947455215.1 Chitinophagaceae bacterium | reverse complement strand
TGACAGCGAATATTACAGCTACTACCAATGTAAGTTGTAATGGCAGCAGCAACGGAGCAGCAACAGTAACGGCGGGTGGTGGTACTTCAGGATATACGTATTCATGGAGCCCGGCGGGTGGAACATTAGCTACAGCAACCGGTTTGACAACAGGTGACTATACAGTAACCGTAACGGATGCCAACAGCTGTACACAAACAGCATCAACAACAATAACAGAACCGACTGCACTGACAGCGAGCATTACTGCGACTACGAATGTAAGTTGTAATGCAGGTAATAATGGTGCTGCTACTGTAGCTGCTGCCGGTGGTACGGGTGCATTTACATATTCCTGGAGCCCCGCCGGTGGTACATTGGCTACGGCGACCGGATTGGCAGCTGGAGACTATACAGTAACCGTAACGGATGCTAACAGCTGTACGCAAACTGCATCGACAACAATAACTGAACCAACAGCATTGACAGCGAGCATCACTGCGACAACCAATGTAAGCTGTAACGGCCTTAGCGATGGATCTGCCACAGTAGCTGCTGCAGGTGGTACAGGTGCGTTCACTTACTCATGGAGCCCTGCGGGTGGTAGCGCCGCTACTGCTACAGGTTTGACTGCCGGTGACTATACAGTAACGGTAACTGATGCCAATAGCTGTACACAGACAGCCGTTGCCACTGTAACAGAGCCAACAGTATTGACAGCCAGTATAACAGCAACTACCAATGTAAGCTGCAATGGCGGTAGCAATGGTGCTACAACAGTAACAGCAGGTGGTGGTACTGCACCTTATAGTTATGCGTGGACCAACGGCGATACTACATCGGTTATTAACGGATTAGTTGCAGGTAGCTATTCAGTGACTGTTACAGATGCCAACAACTGTACACAAACAACGTCGGCATCCATAACTGAACCGACGGCATTAACTGCAAGTATTACCGCAACAACCAATGTGAGCTGTAATGGCGGTAGCAATGGTGCTACAACAGTAACCGCAGGTGGTGGTACTGCACCATATACATATTCATGGAGCCCTGCCGGTGGTACACTGGCTACAGCAACTGGCTTGACCGCAGGTGATTATACAATAACCGTAACTGATGCCAACAGCTGCACGCAAACCGCATCAACAACCATTATTGAACCTACTGCATTGACCGCAAGCATTACCGCGACTACGAATGTAAGTTGCAATGCCGGTAGTAATGGCACTGCTACTGTAGCTGCTGCCGGTGGTACAGGTGCATTTACATATTCCTGGAGCCCTGCCGGTGGTACATTGGCTACGGCAACCGGTTTGTCGGCTGGTGACTATACGGTAACCGTAACGGATGCCAACAGCTGCACGCAAACTGCATCAACAACAATAACAGAACCAACTGTACTTACCGCGAGCATTACTGCGACAACCAATCTAAGCTGCAATGGTGGTAGCAATGGTGCTACAACGGTAACCGCAGGTGGTGGTACTGCACCTTATTCTTATTCATGGAGCCCTGCCGGTGGTACACTGGCTACAGCAACCGGCCTTACAGCAGGCAATTACACAGTGACAGTAACGGATGCTAACAACTGTACGCAGACAACATCAACTGCTGTAACTGAACCAACTGTATTGACCGCCAGTGTTACTGCTACTACTGATGTAAGCTGTAATGGTGGTAGTAACGGTACTGCTACAGTTACTACAGCCGGCGGTACAACGCCATACACCTATTCGTGGAGTCCTGCCGGCGGCGCCCTGGCCACCGGAACCGGATTGACAGCGGGTAACTATACGGTAACTATAACCGATGCTAACAGCTGCACGCAAACAGCATTTGCCACTATTGCAGAGCCAACCGTGCTCACTGCCAGCATCACTGCAACCACCGATGTAAGCTGTTTTGGCGGCAACAATGGTGCTGCAACAGTAACTGCAGGAGGCGGCACAGCACCATATACGTACAGCTGGAGCAGCCTGACAGCCACTACAGATACAGTGAGTGGTTTGACCGCCAATATATATACGGCAACTGTTACCGATGCGCACGGCTGCATACAGACAGCGGTAGCAACCATTACTCAGCCGGCTACTTATCCTTCTATTGCTACTATTGCTAATAACGGTCCTATTTGTTCGGGTACTACATTGTCGCTTACTTCATCAGCAGCGGGTGGTGTAGCACCATATACATTCTCATGGTCTGGCCCGGCAGGGTTCACATCAACAGATGCTAATCCATCTGTGAGCAGTGCGCCTGTTACTGCCAGCGGCGTTTATAGCCTTACAGTTACGGATGCGCATGCATGTGTTATTGCAGATACCATGAGCGTACTGGTAAAAGATCTGCCTGTTATTACTTCTTCGGGTAGTAACAGCCCGGTATGTGCCGGTGTGACACTGAGCCTTAATGTTACGGCTACTGCAACAGGAACGATAGATTACTCATGGACAGGTAGCGACGGATTTACATCTACCGAGCAAAACCCGAGAGTAAGCACGACAACAATGAGCGCGGTGTATACTTACACTGTTATGGCTACAGGCAATGGCGGCTGTAACAGCCAGGCGGTGTTCACAGCAACGGTTAATCCATTGCCACATGCTGTTGCTCCGGCTGATATGGCCGTATGTAACGGTGCTTCTACAACGCTCATCAGCTTTGGTAGCGACGTTCCGGGAACCACCTTTGATTGGGTAAATACAAATACCAGCATTGGTCTTGCGGCTACAGGTACAGGGGATATTGCAGCATTTACTACTGTTAATGCCGGTACCGATCCTGTTGCAGCTACTATTGTGGTTACGCCAACCGCCAATGGCTGCGTAGGTACTAATGATACGATGCTGATCACGGTTAATCCTACGCCGCAGCTGACCAGCACACTGGCACCGGCTGCTATATGCGACAGCACTATATTTACTTATACCCCAACAAGCCTTACTGCGGGCACTACCTATGTATGGAGCAGGGATGTGGTAACCGGTATCAGCAATGCTGCCAATGCCGACAATACCGACCCTGCCGAGGTACTGGATAATACTATACCAAACCCGGTAGCGGTAACTTATGTATACACCCTTACTGCCAATGGTTGCACCAATACGCAGAGCGTAGTAGTAACGGTTAACCCGACACCTATGCTTACCAGCACACTGACAGCTGCGCCGGTATGTAATAGCACATTGTTTAGTTATACACCAACAAGCGCCACTGCAGGTACTACATTCTCATGGACAAGGGATACTATGGCTAACATCCTGAATGCAACGGCTGCAGGTACCAACGATCCGATGGAGACGCTGGTGAATGTGTCCCCTTACCCGGTGAATGTTGCTTATGTGTATACGCTTACCGCCAATGGTTGCAGCCATACGGAAACAGTGCAGATGACGGTGAACCCAACGCCACAGCTCAGCAGCACGCTTGTTCCGGCGTCTATCTGCGACAGTGCATTGTTCAGCTATGTGCCAACCAGCCTTACCAGTGGTACTACATTCAGTTGGAGCAGAGCTGCTGTAACAGGCATACACAACCCGGCTGGTGCAGGTACTGATAACCCGATGGAGACACTGTATAACACTACGGCTGATTCAATAGCGGTAGATTATATATATATGCTTGCCGCATATGGCTGCAGTAACACACAAACTGTGAGGGTATATGTAAAGCCAACACCAAAGCTGTCGTCTACACTTACACCTGCGGCTATCTGTAACAATACAGTATTCAACTACACGCCTGCGAGTGCAACAGGTGGCACTTCGTTTACGTGGAGCAGGGCAGCAGTGGTTGGTATCAGCAATCCGGCCAATGGTGGTTCAGGCAACCCGATGGAAGTGCTGAACAACAATACTGCCAACCAGGTGACCACACGCTACGTATTTACGCTTAACGCCGCTGGCTGTCTGCACAGCCAGGTAGTTACAGCTAAGGTGAATGCTACGCCGGCTTTGAGCGGTACAACAGTAGGTACTATATGTAGCGGTGCTCCGTTCTTCTACATGCCGGGCAGCGCTACCGTGGGTACAAGCTTTACCTGGTCGAGGGCTACTGCTCCGGGTATCAGCAATACTGCTGCCACCGGCGTGGACAGCATCGCGGAAACACTGTATAACTTGACGAATGCAACTAAATATGTGACCTACCGTTACACACTGGTGGCTAACGGTTGTTCGAACATACAGAACGTAGTGATAGGTGTTAACCCAACTCCGGTTACAGCACACATTGCAACACACCCGGATGCTACACTGTGCAGCCAGACCATGTACCAGAACTTTGGTGCTGATGTGCCTGCTCCGGATTCTGCATATTATACCTGGACGGCCATCAATGCCGAGGTATACGCACAGGGTGCCGGTCATACCAATGCATTGGTTAGCTTCCCTAACAGCGGTCCTGCTGCTGTAGTATTGATAGCCGGTGTTGACGGATATATCTGTAACTCTTACGATACATTCCTTGTGAACGTGAGCACTTCGGTAGCGCCTAATGCAGATATATTCTATGTACATGATCATTTCTACTATACAGACAATACAGTGTCGACCTACCAATGGGGATATGACGATGCTACCAGCCTTGATTCTGTGATACTGACAGGCCAGGTAGACCAGAACTACTTTGATGCCGCACCAGACTTTACTAACAAGAAGTACTGGGTGATGACCACAAAGGATGGCTGTATGTCTAAGAGCTACTATAATGCTCCGGCAGGCGTGGTGAACGTGAACAACACAGTTGTAGTAAACCTTACCGTTGCGCCAAACCCGGCCAGCAACAGCGTGGTAGTTACTGCAGCAGGTATTGCTAATGGTAACGACAAGGTAGAGCTTGCTGATATGACCGGTAAGGTAGTATTGGCAACGGCTACACTGAACAATAAGGCACTGCTTAATGTAGCTGATCTTGCATCGGGTGTGTATGTGGTTACTTACTACCACAACGGCATAAAGGCCGGCAGCAGCAAGCTGGTTAAAGAATAAATATCATATAGTAACAATTTTGAAACGAGGCGCAGAATGCGCCTCGTTTTTTGTTATGCAACTGACCATCAAATTTTCCCTGTCTATCAACCTTTAAGACGGGTTTCGTCACTACAAACGCCGTAATCGGTATTTATAACCTCAATTTCGTGTCAACATTTAAAATGTACACACATGGAACACAAGGTATTCGATAGGCCGATCTTTTGGGGAACTACGGGTTGCACGGGGCGAATGAGATACACATCTTTATTGGCTGTACTGTCACTCCTTTTAATGGCTGTGCCGATGCACGCACAGTCCTGGATGTATGTTGGAGATACGCTGGCATCTGCTGCAGAGGCTGACTATACGAGGATAGTATTTAATAACAATACGCCATATATAGTGTTTTCAGATTACCAGGTGGATAATGCGCGAATGTCGGTAAAAAAATACTCTGGCGGTAGTTGGCAATATGTTGGTAGTGCCGGATTTTCCGGGGTGTCGAGCACCTATGGAAAGCTCGCCTTCGATAGTGACAATACTCCCTATGTTGCCTATGATGATGGTGACAGCAATAAGGTTTGTGTAAAGCGCTTTACAGGTAGTTCATGGGTGAATGCCGGAACCGGAAGTATAAGCGAAGGCAACGGTACCAATATTGCCATGACCTTGGATAATTCTGATAATGTGTATGTTGCATATGCAGATTACGCGCATGACGGTGACCTTGTGGTTCGGAAGTATAACAGTATAACATGGTCTACAATTGGTACAGCCGGAATATCAGGTGGTGCTGTTGGGCAGGTATCGATAGTTGTTAATAGTGCCAACCAGCCAATTGTTTGTTATCGAAATCTGACAGACAATATAGAAGTTAAGAAATTCAATGGCACATCCTGGCAAAGTATCGATGTGGATCCGTTTTCTGCATTATCTGTCGCTGCATTGGAAATGACAAAGGCTCATGATACATTGTATGTTGTATTTGCGACTCAAAGTCCGGACAATAAATTAAGGGTGATCCGCTATGATGGAACGGCGTGGGCAGATGTTGGCAGTTCATTTGTGTCAGATGAAGGTGTAAGTGAGCTTTCTATTGCGACAGGTGCTGACGGTGTTCCTTTTGTTGTTTATGGCAGTGCAACAGGTGCTGTTGTTAAGAAATTGGTGGGCAATGAATGGACAATAGTAGGTGATGCGGGATTTGGTCCTGCTTATCCTTCATTTCCAACTGTAGCGATAAATAATTCCGGCCAGCCGTATGCTGTGTTCTCCAATTACGATGTTGGCAAAAGCGGACAAGCATCAGTGATCACTCTGGCACCGGTAACTACCGGGATCAGCGGTACTTTACAAACTTGCACCGGTAATAATATAACCTTAACCGGTACACCTGCAGGTGGCACCTGGGCTAACAGTAATAATGCGGTGGCCACAGTAAGCAACACAGGTGTGGTAACTGCGCTTACCACAGGTTTTACTACGGTGTCTTATACAGCCGGTGGTACTACAGTTACAAAGCAAGTTACAGTTATATCAACGCCATACATATCATCTGCCACGGTTCCACCTGTGTGCTATGGTGCTACAACGGCTACCATAGGCCTGGGTGGTGTGTTTGATACTGCATCATTTAGTTACATCAACAATGTACAGAGGTATACGGTTCCTGCTGGCATTAACGCGCTATACGTTGATGTAGCTGCAGCAGCCGGAGGAAATATCATTAGTGGCTCCATTTCAAAAAATGGTGGGAAAAGTGGGCGCGTACAGGCTAAGTTGGCTGTTACCCCGGGACAGGTGCTTACACTATTTGTGGGCGGCCAGAATGGATATAATGGCGGCGGGACAGGCACTACTACCGGTGGAGGAGCCTCTGATGTGAGGGTAGGTGGTAGTGCGTTAACAAACCGTGCTGTTGTTGCCGGTGGTGGTGGTGGAAGTGCTGGCACTGATGGAGGTGCTGGCGGAAATCTTATAGGAGGTGATGCCCCGGATGGCCCTAATGATGATCCGAAGGCAACAGGCGGTGTCCAGGTATTCAGGTTCAATGCAGGGATGTACTTTGTTGAGAGCGCAGGTAATGATGTTGCAGGTAATGATGGTACTTTGGGTTTTGGTGGTAACGGGAACGGCACTGGATGGTCGGGCGGCGGCGGCGGTGGCGGCTGGTATGGCGGCGGCGGCGGTGCCATAAATGGCGGTGCCGGAGGTTCGTCGCATGTAGACATGACTTTATGCAGCGATACTGTGCTCACCCGTGGGTACAATAGCGGAAACGGCTATATCAAGATAAGCCCTGTTCGCTCTTTAACTTATACAATAGTGTGGGATGCTGCGGCTCTTACTGCCGGTTTCGCCAATGCGAGCAATGTAACGTTAACTGCACCATCTTTTAATGTTCCCGTGCCAGCAGGTGTTGCACCGGGTACATATAACTGTACTGTGACAGTAAGCAATGGTACGTGTACCAGCAACATGTTCGCAACTTCTGTTACAATACTGGCGCTGCCTGCTGTAAACGCAGGCAACGATACATCAATATGTGCTACAGCAACTGCTACATTACATGCCTCCGGAGCCACAACATATACATGGTCTCCTGTATTCGGCCTTTCAGCTACTACCGGAGCGTCAGTGGCGGCTAACCCAAGTGTGACCACAACCTACGTAGTAAGCGGCAATAACGGCACATGCACCAATACAGATACAATAACAGTTACACAGACCGGTCCGCTGAACATCAGTGTTTCCGGTGGCGGCCCTGTATGTACCGGTGGTTCTACATCTATCACCGCAACAGGCGCTGATACTTATTCGTGGACCCCTGCGACCGGGCTGTCTGCAACGGATGGCTCTAATGTGGTGTCTACGCCCACTACTTCTGTTACTTATACTGTTACCGGATATGCCAATGGCTGTAATGGTTCGGCAACAAAGGTTGTATCTGTAAGAGCTTTGCCCGCTGCTGCTGTAGACACAGCAATATCTGTTTGTAAAGGATTGCCTGCTGCTACTATGAGGGTAGGCTTAGCACAGGATAGCTTTGTATTTACGTATACAGGCGCTGTGCAAACCTACACCGTGCCAGCCGGTTATGATAGTATTGATGCAGATGTATTTGGTGCTGCAGGAGCATTCTTGAATACACAGCCAATAAGTCCCGGCTCGGGTGGCAGGGTTAGGGTTCGTATGCCTGTGACCGAGGGTCTTGTACTTAATTTATTTGTTGGTGGTATACAACGTTTTAATGGTGGCGGTGCCAGCTCGTATCCTGGTGGCGATGCCAGTGATATACGTATAGGTGGTGCAGGTTGGGAGCACAGGAGGGTAGTTGCCGGCGGTGGCGGTGGTGTGGGTGTTTCCTTCGGCGGTGGCAGTGCCGGTGGTGCCGGTGGCGACACTGTGGGAGAGGCATCTTATGGTGACGGAACCATTTATATTAGTGCGGGTGGCGGAACGCAATTTGCTGGTGGTGTCGGTGGTGTGAAAAACGGTAGTAATAGCGGCAATGGCAACAATGGTACATTCTTTAAAGGAGGCAAAGCCGACGTTAACGGCGGCGGCGGCGGTGGCGGCTGGTATGGCGGCGGCGGCGGTGCTCCGCAACAAGGTGGCGGCGGCGGTTCGTCTTACGCTGATCCGGCCTATTGTTCGAAAGTCTATATGGCAAGAGGCGTTAATGGAAGGGGTTTTATGGCTTATCCATGGATAATGGGTAATGCGGCAACCGGTTCGGGTGATGGCTTTATCATCATCAGCCCCGTGCATCACTACACATACTCTGTAAACTGGGATGCTAACGCAGTGACTGCTGGATTTAGCAATATAGGCGCTACAACGTTCTCTCCAGGGACGATAAATCTGCCTGTTCCGGACAACGCAGTAGCAGGTGCATATAACGGAACTGTAACAATTTCTGACGGTTTATGCGACTCTACTTATTCATTCAGATTGAATGTATTGCCCGTGCCGGTCATGATTGCAACAACGCCTGACCTGACCAAATGTGCAGGAGATACTACAGGCGCAATAACGTTCACAGCTGTTCCTGATACTGCTACTTTCAGCTGGACAAACAGCAATGCGGGAATTGGGCTTGGGGCTTCGGGATCAGGTAATATATCTTCATTTACCACAACTAATTTTGGTACGGTGGCGCAGTCCGGCACTGTGATCGTTCGCTCTCAGATAGGAACCTGCTACGGTAATTCCGACACTTTCTCGGTTACAGTAAAGCCAAAGCCTACTGTTTATTCCATGAGCGGTCAATCGCTGTGTGATAATGCAACAACCAATGCGATCAATTTCTTTGGATATATCACCGGTACTACTTATACCTGGAGCAACAGCAATTCCAGTATCGGGCTTGCTTCATCTGGCACCGGCGATATAAGTGCTTTTACTGCTACTAATCATGGTGATACTCCGGTAATCGCTACTATCACCATATCTCCTTCTTATGATGGTTGTACCGGTGCCTCAACCAGCCTGAGCATCACTGTTAATCCGATACCAACAGTGTATGGTGGTGGCAATACGGCAGTATGTATAGATGATAATGTAACACTTACAGCGTCTGGTGCTACCAGCTACTCCTGGAGCCCGGCAGCAGGTTTGACAGGCACGACAGGCGCATCTGTGGTAGCCAGCCCGGCCAGCGACATTACTTATACCGTAACAGGTACTGCCCGCGGTTGTATCAATACAGATACAGTACATGTAACGGTAAACCCGATACCTACTGTAAATACAGTAAGTGCTCAAACCCATTGTAACGGAGATACTTCTAATACTATAATCTTTACAGGCAATGTGCCGGGTACATCTTACTCGTGGCAGAACAGCAATAGCACTATTGGTCTGGCTACATCCGGTACCGGCACTATTGCTTCGTTTACTCTGCATAATAGTGGCAATACAAATGCTGTGGCAACAGTAACAGTTACACCTGCAGCCAATGGTTGTGTAGGTAGCCCAAGGACATTTGGTATGACAGTAAAGCCTACGCCTGCGGTTGATACTATTTTCAGCCAGGCTTTGTGCAACGGTAGTGCAACATCGGCTGTTCACTTCTCAGGTGCAGTTTCCGGCACGGTTTACAGCTGGAGCAATAGCAATAGTGCTATCAGCCTGGCCACATCGGGTACCGGTGACATCAATTCCTTTACCGCGGTGAATACGGGTACTGTTAGTGCCAATGCAACAATAACGGTAACACCAACTGCCAATGGCTGTGTGGGTGCTGCAAGAACATTCGGAATCGAAGTGTATCCGACGCCGGTTGTAGATCCGATCAGTAACCAGGTAGTATGTAACGGAGCCACTACAACGTTGGTAAATATGAGCGGCCCTGTAGCCGGTTCTGTTTATAACTGGACGAACAGCGATACTACTGTTGGTCTTACAGGTTCGGGTTCGGGCAATATTGCGCCATTCACGGCTGTCAATACAGTTGATTATCCCACACTAGCTACCGTGTCTGTTGTGGCAACTGCTAACAATTGTACCAGTAGCACGCGCACATTCAGTATCCGTGTTAACCCGACACCGGTCATTGAACCAACAGCCGACTTTGCTTTATGTAATGGTGCAAATTCGGAGACCATTATTTTTGACACACATGCTGCCGGCTTTGCCAGTGCTGCTGCTACACCTGATTTTACCTGGGTGAACAACAATACTGGCATTGGTCTTGCAGCAACCGGCTCCGATCAGATCAATAGCTTTACGGCTGTGAATACCACTACTGACCCTGTAACAGCTACAGTGATCGTATCTTACAGCCAGCTGGGTTGCGCAGGTGTGCCGGATACATTTGTGATAACAGTATATCCGACTCCCGTACTCACCAGTACGCTTACTGCGACACCTATATGTAACAACACCTTATTTAGTTATACACCTGCCAGTGCTACAACAGGTACTGCTTATGCATGGAGCCGTAGCACAATACCGGGAATAAGCAATACCGCAACTGCTGCTACCGGTGATGTGGCAGAAGTTCTTTCTGACACTACTGCCGATCCTGTGGTGGTGAGCTATGTGTACACGCTTACTGCCAACGGCTGTACTAATGAACAGACCGCAACGGTAACTGTTTACCCAACACCAATGTTGAGCAGTTCGTTGACGATAAGTGCGGTCTGCGACAGTTCTTTACTCAGCTATACTCCGGCCAGTCTTACCTCGGGTACAGCCTACACGTGGAGCCGTGCAGCTGTAGCAGGTATCAGCAACAGCGCCGCTACCGGGGCAGGGGATCCTGCAGAGTATCTTGTGAATACCACGCCGGACCCTGTTAATGTGGAATATGTGTACACACTTACTGCCAACGGGTGTAACCATACGCAGCCAGTTACCTCGACCGTATATCCTATGCCATTACTGAGCTCTGCGCTCACACCGGCAGCCATCTGCGATAGTGCTGTATTTGCTTATACACCATCCAGCCTGACCGCAGGTACACACTATAGGTGGAGCCGTGGTGTGGTAGCAGGTATCAATAATCCTGCAAACGCCGATAATACGGATCCTGCAGAGGCACTGTATAACACCACCGCTGCACCGATAGCTGTTACCTATGTGTATACGCTTACTGCCAATGGTTGTGAGCATGCACAGAACGTAACCGTTACCGTGAACCCAACACCAACGCTGAGCAGTACGCTTACGTCAGCCGCGGTTTGTGATGATGTGGTGTTCAATTATACACCAACCAGCGCTACCACTGGCACAGTATATGCCTGGAGCCGCAGCGCTGTAGCCGGCATTAGTAATACAGCAGCCAATGGCCTAGGCGATCCGGCAGAGACACTGCACAATACCACTGCTGATCCTGTGACTGTTACTTATGTATACACACTTACAGCAAATGCGTGTACACATGTGCAGAATGTAGCTGTTGACATCAAGCCAACCCCTGTGCTCAGCTCTACACTTACACCTGCCGCTATTTGCGATAGTGCGACGTTCAACTATACACCATCAAGTGCAACTGAAGGAACATCGTTCGCCTGGAGCCGTGCTGCAGTGGCCGGCATAGCCAATACTGCTGCAACTGGCGCCGACGATCCGGCGGAGGCATTGTACAATACCACAACAGCTCCTGTACAGGTTACTTACACGTACACTTTAGTAGCAACAGGTTGTAACCATGTACAGGATGTGCCAGTGACAGTTAACCCTACGCCGAAACTGACCAGCGTGCTTACAGCCCCGGCTATATGTAATGGTACTACCTTCAACTATACGCCAACAAGCGCTACAGTTGGCACCGCCTATGCCTGGAGCCGTGCGATGGTAACGGGTATCAGCAATGTTGCAGCCAGTGGCACTGATGATCCGGCCGAGATGTTGAACAACCCTACAGTGAACCCTGTAGCGCTCACGTATATTTATACGCTTACTGCAAATGGCTGTAGCTTTAGTCAGCCGGTAGGCCTTACGGTCAACCCGACACCTAGGTTCATTACAGCGCAGACTGGTACAGTATGCAGCGGTGCCCCATATACCTATGTGCCTGCCAGTGCAACAGCCGGTGTAAGCTATGCCTGGACACGTGCAGTAGCCGCCGGCATCAGCAATGCGGCGGGTAGTGGCAGCGGCAGTGTAGGGGAGACGTTGTATAACACCACCCTGGCAGCTAAAACAACAACTTATCATTATACGCTTACAGCTAATGGTTGCAGCAATCAGCAAAATGTAGTGGTGACGGTAGATCCTACGCCACAGGCACCGGTGATAACTGTTACATCGCCGGCTAATGTGTGCAGCCAGACCATGAACATGAACTTTGGTGCTGCTACCACACAGCCGGACACTGTACAGTATACCTGGACGGCCGATGGCGCTACAGTACTGGCGCAGGGTGCCGGCCACCAGAATGCGATCATCAGCTTCCCTACGGCGGGTGATGTAACAGTAGTGCTGACCGCCAATGCGACAGGATTTAGCTGTACTACTAAAGATACCTTCCAGGTAAATGTAGGCAGTGCTATAGCCAATAATGCGGAGATATACTACATCCACGATCATTTCATCTACACTGATAATACTGTGGATGGCTACCAGTGGGGCTATGATGACGCGGCGACGCTGGACTCTGTGATCTATACCGGCCAGGTGGATCAGAACCTGTATTTGCCATCGCCAGACTTTGCAGGTAAGAAGTACTGGGTAATTGTGAACAAGGGAGGATGCTTGTCTAAGAGCTACTATAATGCGCCTACAGGTGTTGCGGATGTGAATAGCCAGGTAGCAGTGAATTTGTTAGTAGTACCTAACCCGGCAAGCGACCACGTATCCGTAGTCGTGGAAGGTGTGCCTGGTGGCAATGACAAGGTAGCACTCACGGATCTGACTGGCAAAACAGTGATCACTGAAGCTGTGGTCAACAATAAGGCACAGCTGAGCGTAAGCAACCTGGCATCTGGCATCTATGTGGTAACGTACTATCACAACGGTGTAAAAGCAGGTACTGCAAAGCTGGTGAAAGAGTAATTATTTAAATATCGGATAACAAAAAAACGCACTCACACACGCGAGTGCGTTTTTTTGTTATGTATATGTCTTGTTAACAAATCATTGGGTAGGGGGAGTCCGTATTTTAAGGAGCTTTTTACCAATCCAAACAATTTAATGACATTTTTGAGCTTATTATAAAAAATGAGCGATATATGAGAAAAAGTTTACTGTTATTGTTAGCGTATATTCTGCCATTTGTTGGGTACGCAACAACTTCTGAACCGCCGGTTATTACATTGAACCCTGTTGCCAGTTCTATATGCGGGGGGGGATCCGTAAGCTTTACAACAGCTTCTAACGATCCTGCGGCTACATATAGCTGGGAATATTACGATGGTTCTATCTGGCAGTTCGCCAATAATCCTGCTTTATTTTCGGGGATCGGGACAGCTACGCTTACTGTTACTAATGTAATTGGCAAAGACGGCTGGTATTTCCGTACGCAAGCCATAAATAGTGGGGGAGAAAGCGCTTTGACTCCTTATGTCCAGCTTACTGTTGATGTTGTTGCCCCGGTTGCTTCATTAACAGGAGCAAACAGGGTGGCCACAGGTAACACAGTTGTACTTAACGGTACAGGGTCTGGTAGAAGCCCTGTTTGGGTTAGTTCTAACCCTGGAAGCGCTACTGTTGGTAGTGACGGTAGTGTTACTGGTGTGGCGGTTGGGTATACCACTATTAGTTATACAATATCGAACGCCTGTGGAACAAGTACAGATACGCAAAGAATGGAGGTCTTTTCAACGAACATCACACCATCCTTCACTCTTTCTTCTCCTCAATCTATCTCTTTATGCCAGAATGCTACTGCAATGGACGTTAAGTCTCTGTTGCACGTGGCCGATGCTGATGCAGCACAGACATTGACCTGGACGGTAAGCAGTCCTGCTGCTCATGGTACAGTAACCGCAACAGGTGCAACGGCATCGACGGGCACTAACAACATCACTCCCGGTGGCACAATTACTTATCAGCCAACAACCGGTTACGGTGGCTCCGATGCATTTACTATCCGCGTGAGTGATGGTGTATCAAGTTCTGATATGGTTGTTAACGTTGTTGTAAATGACATTACGGTTGCGGTTGCGCCAACCAATGTTACCTGCAATGGTGCCAGCAACGGTAGTGCTACGGCTACGGCTACCGGTGGCACGGCTCCATACGCTTACATATGGTCAAATGGTCATCCTACACAGTCGATCACAGGCTTGCCAGCCGGTATTTATCATGTGTGGGTTACTGATGCCAGCGGTTGCGAGATTGAAGTTGTCGATACTATCACAGAGCCGGCCCTGTTAACGGCAACGCTCTCCGGTACAGCCACCATATGTAATGGTACAGGCACTACGCTAACAATCACATCAGCTCCGGGTGCCACCGTCGGCTATACTGTAGATGGCGGGTCGGTTCAATACATAGAGTTGAACGCATCAGGAGCAGGTTCGATAAATACGGGCATTATTACTGCGAACAAGGTTTATGCATTAGTTAACGCATCCAACGGTTTGTGTACTAACCCTGTTTCCGGCAGCGCCACTATCAGCACTTTTGCGATTCCTGTAGCAGATACGGTAGCCAGCCAGGTACTATGTGCGGGTGCCAATACAGATGCGGTAACATTTACCGGCACTGCCGATGACTATGCCTGGAGCAACAATAATACAACAACGGGACTGGAGACTAGCGGTACAGGTAATATTGCTGCATTTACCGCCACCAATAACACTGCGGCGGTAACAGTGAGCACTGTGACAGTGACACCGATGATCGGCACCTGTAGTGGTAGCCCGGTAACGTTTACCATATCCGTAAAGCCAATACCAACTGTTGCAAGCACACCTGACGGTGCTGCATGTAACGGTGATATTGTGAGCAACGTAGAATTTACCGGTAACATAGGTACAACGGTGTATAACTGGACCAATACAGATGCCTCTGTTGGCCTGGCGGCTGGCGGTGCAGGATCTATACCTGGTTTTACTGCTGTCAATGCTACTAATACTACACGCATTACCGGCATAGTTGTAACCCCGGTAAACAATGGCTGCACCGGTGCAAGCGATACATTCAACATTGCTGTTTATCCAACGCCTGATGTGACCGCTACGGCCGACCAGGTGGTATGTAATGCAGCGCCTACCACTGCCGTTCATTTTACCGGTTCTGTGGCTTCAACGGCATTCAGTTGGCATAACGATAATACCAGTATCGGCCTGGGCGCTTCCAATACTACCGATATAGCTTCATTTATGGGGGTAAATACCGGTGCTGATCCTGTTATGGCTACAATAACTGTGCTGCCAACTGCGAACGGCTGCACAGGCACTACTGACACATTTCGCTATATAATAACACCAACTCCAACTGTGAGTGCCGTGGGTAACCAATTGTTGTGCAATACCGATACAACCACGGCTATTAACTTCAGTGGTACAGTGCCGGGCACTGTATATAGCTGGACCAACAGTAATGCTTCGATCGGCCTTGCAGCAACAGGAACAGGCGATATAGCTGCCTTCCCGGCAGTAAATGCAGGTAATGTATTCGACACTGCAACTATTGTTGTATTGCCGTCTATTGGCGCATGCGAGGGTGCTACACAAACCTTCAATATTGTAGTTAAGCCAACGCCTACCGTGGATGCTGTAAGCAACCAGGTATTGTGTAATGGTGCAACAACAACGGATGTGACCTTTACGAGTGCGGTAGCAGGTACTGCCAATAACTGGGTAAATACCAATACTGCTATCGGCCTGGCGGCTGGTGGTGCAGGCAACATCCTGTCTTTTGCAGCAACCAACACTACCGTTGCACCAATATCGGGAAATGTAACGGTAACTCCTTCGGCTAATGGTTGTACAGGTGCTTCGCGCAACTTTACCTATACCGTCAACCCAACACCTAGGTTCAGCACATCGCAAACGGGTACTGTATGTAGCGGCGCTCCATATACATATGTGCCTGCAAGTGCAACAACAGGTGTAAGCTATGCCTGGACACGTGCTGTAGCAGCCGGCATCAGCAATGCAGCAGGTAGTGGTAGCGGCAGTGTAGGGGAGACGTTGTACAACACTACACTGGCAGCTAAAACGGCTACTTACCACTATACACTCACAGCCAATGGTTGCAGCAACCAGCAGAACGTAGTGGTGACGGTAGATCCTACGCCACAGGCACCTGTGATAACTGTTACATCGCCTGCTAATGTGTGCAGCCAGACCACGAATATGAACTTTGGTGCTGCTACCACACAGCCGGATACTGTACAGTATACCTGGACTGCTAATGGCGCTACAGTACTGGCACAGGGTGTCGGCCACCAGAATGCGATCATCAGCTTCCCTACCGCGGGTGATGTAAATGTAGTGCTTACTGCCAACGCGACAGGCTTTAGCTGCACAGCTAAAGATACCTTCCAGGTAAATGTAGGCAGTGCTATAGCCAATAATGCGGAGATATACTATATCCACGACCATTTCTTCTACACCGACAATACAGTAGATAATTACCAGTGGGGCTATGATGACGCGGCGACACTAGACTCTGTGATCTATACCGGCCAGGTAGACCAGAACCTGTATTTGTCATCGCCTGACTTTGCAGGAAAGAAGTACTGGGTAATGGTGAGCAAGGGAGGATGCTTGTCTAAGATATACTATAATGCACCTACAGGCGTTGCGGATGTGAACAGCCAGGTAGCAGTGAATCTGGTAGTAGTACCTAACCCGGCAAGCGACTACGTATCCGTAGCTGTGGAAGGTGTGGCTGGTGACAATGACAAGGTAGAACTCACGGATCTGACTGGCAAAACAGTGATCACTGAAGCTGTGGCCAACAATAAGGCACAGCTGGGCGTAAGCAACCTCGCATCTGGCATCTATGTGGTAACATACTATCACAACGGTGTAAAAGCAGGTACTGCAAAGCTGGTGAAAGAATAGTTGACTAAATTTTCTATAAAAGGCACTCACATTAGTGGGTGCCTTTTGTTTATATGTAATGTCCTGTTAACAAACCATTGGGTAGGGGGAGTCCGTATTTTAAGCCGGTTTTGGAAGAACTACCAGATTTAGTAGCACATTTGGGGCAATCACTCAAAACGATTGTTTATGCAAAAGCGGCTATTAACATTATTGGTGCTAATTCTATCTGTTACTGTTCGTGCACAAACCTGGACGAATGCCTACAGTTTTAATTCGGGAGCATCCACCAACCAAAATTCAAGTGCGGCTACGTGTCATGACGCATCCGGGAACAAATATGTTACCGGCTGGTTTTCGGGTACAGTTGATTTTGACCCCGGTGCTGGTGTCTCCAACCTTGTTACCGGCAATGCTACCTCGTTGGTCATCTGTAACACATTTTTAAGTAAGTATGATGCATCGGGTAATTTTCAGTACGCCGTGAAGGTGGCGAATTCAAATAATGTAAATGCGATTGCAGTCAATTGTATATGTACTGACGGCACCTATATTTATATTTACGGAGCATTTGTGGGAACGGCCACGTTCGGTAGTACTAATCTTACAGCCGGCGGATCAGGTACTTACGACCTGTTTTTAGCCAAGATACAGGCCTCGGATGGCAGCATTGTGTGGGCTAAAAAATTTGGTGGCACCAACGCCGATTTTCCATTTGGCATTTGTTTAGATGATGTCGGGGATATTTATATCAGCGGCTATTTTTCAAATGCTACTACGATCGGTTCAATTTCGCTAACCTCGCCTTCATATGCCGAGGCGTTTTCTGCAAAGGTCAACAAATCTGATGGAAGTGTGGCATGGGCAACACACTATGGTAATTCGGCTGGCAATAGCGAAGGTTCGGCGGGCGGAATGGTATATGCACCATCTACGGGCAAGGTGTATGCTTTAGGTTCAACTAACTGTTCTGCAGATGAGACAGGTAATTATGGTAGCTTTTCTGTGCCGTTGAAAAAGTATGATAATGCTGTAATTGTAGAGATGGACCCATCGACCGGCAATATAGATAATGTAACAGCTACCGGTGTGACAGATAATGGCGCTATCATTTGGGGAGGATGTTATGACCCTGCAACCAAAGATATAATGGTAAGTGCCAGCTATTCCGGGGCACTTGCATTGCCGGGCCTGTCTGCACTGAGCGCTGGTAGCACCCCCAGCGGACTGCTGATGGTAGCCAGGTATTCACCGGCGACACACAACTATGTATGGGCACAATCGTTTGCTACTTCGGGTACTCCGTTAAAAGGATATAGAGATAGTTATTTCGGAGGGCTTTGTTCCGATGGTCATGGACAAATCTATACAGCCGGGGGATTCTGGGCAACCATAAGCATCGGTGGTGATAGTTATACATCTGCTACCGGCACTAACATGGTATTGGCCAGCTTTGACGCTTATAATGGCGATCTGAAGTGGCATGACCAAATTGACGATGGGGTTAATTCAAGTGATAATTTAAATGCAGTAACTGTTGACGACCAAGGGAAATTTTTAGTGGTTGGATATGGGAGTAATGGCACATTGAATTTCGGCAGTATTACATTGCCGGTGGCGTACCATAGGTCGCACTTACATGTTTTTGCTGATATGCCGTTAGTTACAACTACAGCAACAAGCGGTCTCACCACAACAACTGCCACTATTGGTGGCCAGGTGATGAACGATGGAGGCAACAGTGTTACTGCAAAGGGTATTGTATATACAACTAGCGGCGTTCCTGACATGTCATCTACAGTAGTAGCTATGGGCAGTGGTACAACCGGTTTCAGCCAGACACTTACGGGCCTTAGCGCTAGTACGAAGTACTATATACGTCCTTATATAACCACATCTGCCGGAACTTTTCTGGGTGCTGTAGATTCATTTACTACGAATGCATTACCGCCTGCTCCGCCATGTAAAGAATGGCAGGATCACAATTTAGGTGAGAAAGGGCGTAACAGTGGACTATACACATCCACAACCGCAGCAGATGGTACTCAGTACGTTGCCTTCACGGACACTGGCGCTGGTCATAAGATAAGTGTGGCCAGGCTCGATACCAACGGCTGGCAGTTTGTTGGGGCAAGGGGCTTCTCTGAATCGTCATTTTTGTGGATGGATATGACGACAGATAAGTATGGCAATATATATGTAGCTTATCACGATGATGCCTATAATGATGCTATTTCGGTAAAAAAATTTGATGGCACTTCCTGGAGTACTGTAGGTTCTTCAGTGGTATATCCAAATCCCATTGGTAATGCGTTGGGATTTTTAAATATTCGAACAGATACAGCAGGAGTACCCTACGTATGTTTCAACGATGGGTCTGCTGATTTTTCAGTGAGAGTAGAGAAATTTGATGGAACAAACTGGGTGTTGCTCGGCACATCCGGATTTGGTGATAATATATCAAATGCAACAACTCCGATCGCTTTTGATAAGAATAACCATTTATATGTTGCCTATTCTACAAAGGTGAAGATGTATAATGGAACTGACTGGGTACTGGTTGCATCTAACAGCGCTATGACGTCTGTTTTCGATATGGCGGCAGATACCAGTGGTAATTTATATATAACCAGTAACGCTTCAAATAAGGCAAATGTGTACAAATTTGATGGGTCAACTATTGCTCTTGCGGGTAATGCTAATTTTTCAGCAGGTTTGTGTAGTTGGGTTAAAATCGCCATCAATAAGCAAAACCAGATATATACATCGTTTACTGATTTTGCCGCATCAAATAAATTGACAGTGATGACGCTTAATGGCGGCACATGGAGCTATGTTTTGTCTCAGGGAATATCCGGAGGAACGGCTCCGCGTGCCGCTCTGGCAATTGGAAAATATGATTATCCTTTCGCTGTTTACAGAGATGGTACGAATGGTAACAGATTGGCGATGCTACAATTAACACCACAAAAGCCTACTATCAACGCATCGCTATTGTCAACCGTCTACAGCGGTAGTCCCAATGCCTATATTCATTATAACACTCCTGTTTTTGGCCCCACTCAATACTCTGTAACGTGGAGTGCTTCTGCACATTCAGCGGGCTTTTCTGATATGGATTATACCTCGTTGGGAATTGACAGCATAGCACTTTCGATTCCTACTACAGTAGCGGTAGATACTTATGCTGCCAAAATAGTGTGCAGAAATAGCGACGGATGTACCGGCGACACGCAAATAGTTCGTATAGCTGTATTAAGCAACAATATCACACCATCTTTCACCCTGTCTTCTCCTCAGTCCATCTCCTTATGCCAGAATGCAACTGCAATGGATGTTAAGTCTCTGTTGCACGTGGCTGATGCGGATGAAGAACAGAATTTGACCTGGACGGTAAGCAATGCTGCTGCTCATGGTACAGTAACGGTTACGGGTGCAACGGCATCGACCGGCGGATCTGATATTGCTCCCGGCGGAACCATTACTTACCAGCCGACAACCGGCTACAGTGGCGCAGATTCGTTCACTATCCAGGTGAGCGACGGTATTGCTACGGCAACACAAAAGATACGCGTTACTGTAAAGGGTGGCCCGGCTATAACTACGCAGCCGGTTAGCGATACAGTTTGTGGCGGTGGTACAGGCATATTTACTGTTGCGGCGGGAGAGCCGGTACTTTCTTACCAGTGGCAGGTTGGTGGCGACGGTGTCAACTTCTCTGATGTAGGCTTTGCCACCAGTTCTACGTTTACGGTGCCACCACCTGTGGGAAGCACTATATCCGGTGCATTTGTACGTTGTGTGCTTACCGGCACCTGCGGCGCAGGCAATAGTGATGTAGTTAGGTTCATTATGTCTTCTCCTAACGCGACCATTACCACCGTTCCTGTATCCTGCAACGGTGGCAGCAATGGCCGTGCTACCGCAACAGTAGGGGGCGGCCTTCCTCCTTATACCTATTCATGGTCGCCGGTGGGCGGCAGCCTTGCCAGCGCCTCAGGCCTTACGGCACGGGTTTATACTGTTACTGTACAAGATGCCTTTGGTTGCCAGACACAAAGGGCAACGACGGTTACTCAGCCATCGGCCATTACAGCTTCTGTAAGCGATCAGACAAATGTTGTTTGCTACGGAGCTGCTACTGGTGCTATAGCAGTATCGGCAAGTGGTGGTGCAGGTGCGCTCAGTTACTCATGGGCACCGACGGGCGGAACTTTGGCTACGGCTACCGGCCTGGCAGCAGGTACCTATACATGTACTATTTCTGATACCAATTCTTGTTCACGCACACAAACGGCTACTATCACACAGCCCGGCGTATATTCTGTTGCTGTTACAGCCCAGCATAATGTAAGCTGTGCAGGTGGCAATACAGGGGATGCTGCCATCTCGGTTACCGGTGGTCAGACTCCGTTCAACTATAGTTGGGTGCCGTCTGTAAGCAGCGCAACTTCAGCAGCGGGGTTAACTGCGGGCATTTACACTGCTACTGTAACAGATGATAATGGTTGTGAAGCCAGCAAGGTGATCACTATTACCGAGCCGGCCGCACTGAATGTATCTATCACATCACAAACCAATGTAACCTGCCATGGTGGCAGCAATGGCCTTTTGCAGGCGTCTGCTACCGGTGGCGTACCAACGTATGATTACAGCTGGAGCCCTGCAGGAACCTCTGGAACGGTGGCCACCGGCCTTACAGCCGGGAGCCAGACTGTAACTGTTACAGATGATAATGGTTGTACTGCTACAGCAAACACTGTAGTAACGGAACCTGCCCTGTTTACAGCTACTATTTCCGGGGCAACAACAATTTGCAATGGTACAGGTACTACTGTTACGATCTCATCGGATCCTAATGTGATAGTCGGGTACACCGTAAATGGCGGCACTGTACAGCATGCAGAGTTGAACAGCCTTGGCGAGGCCGTACTGAATACCGGCAACATCACCGGAACTACCGTTTATGCATTGACCGATGTGTCTAACGGTGTTTGCAATAACAGTGTTACCGGCAGTGTGACCATCAATACCTTCGATATACCGGTTATTAACGATGTTGCCAGCCAGGTGATATGTAACAACAGCACTACCGATGCCGTTACATTTACCGGCACAGCGGTAACTTATACCTGGAGCAATAGTAATACAAGCATAGGTCTGGCTACCAGCGGCAGCGGCAATATTGCCGCGTTTACCGCAGTCAATGCTACCAACACTATAAAGACGGGAACAATTACTGTTACCCCTAAGAGTGGTGAGTGTATTGGCACGCCTGTGAACTTTACGATAGCGGTAAAGCCTACTCCGACCGTGAATGCTAACGCTGACCTTGCGGGCTGTAACGGCGATGCTTTTGATGGTGTGGCATTTACAGGTAATATGACTGGAACTGCTTACAATTGGATCAATAGTGATGCGTCTATAGGTGTTGCAGGCTCTGGTGTGGGTGATATATTCGAATTTGACGGAGTTAATGCCAACAACTTCACGCATACAGCTTCTGTGGTTGTTACACCAACCAATAATGGTTGTACAGGTTCGGCAGATACCTTGACCATTACGGTATATCCTACGCCAACGGTTAACGCTACTGTGGATATGGCCGTTTGTAACGGGCTGGTGCAACCTGCAATAAACTTTACAGGTTCGGTTAGCGGTACCGTATTCAACTGGAATAACAGCAACACGTCAATAGGACTTGATGCTACCAATACCACTGATATAGCCTCGTTCACAGCTGTAAACAGTGGTGTAGAACCTGTTACTGCTACAGTTACTGTGCTGCCTGCTGCCAATGGATGTGTTGGTACAAGAGATACATTTACTATAACAGTAAACCCAACACCAGTAGCTGACGCGCTGACCGGACAGGATCGTTGCAATGGTGCAGCTACACTGCCTGTTGCCTTCAACAGCACTACAACCGGTACTGCTTACACGTGGAGCAATAGCGACAACAGCATTGGCCTGGCATCAACCGGTACGGGTAACGTAGCCTCTTTTGCTGCGGTAAATAGCGGTTCTGCCACTACAACCGCTACGGTTACTGTTACACCTGCAGCAAATGGCTGCACAGGGCCTGATGTAACGATGATATATACTGTATATCCTACGCCGCATATGACGCCGATAGCTGATCAGTCGCTTTGTAACGGTTTTAATACTACGGCCATTACCTTTGGTAGCTCAGTAGCAGGTTCTGAATACAGCTGGACAAATACCAATTCACTGATCGGGCTGGCGTTGTTTGGTTCTACTACCGGTATCCCATCGTTCCCGGCAAATAACAGTGGTACCGCTACGCTGGTATCTACGATAGTGGTAACACCAACAGCTAATGAATGTGTTGGTACTACAGATACCTTTACTTACACGGTAACACCCACTCCGGTTGTATTTGCTGTGGGTAGTCAGTTGTTATGTAATACCGATACTACTGCTGTGATCAATTTTGGCGGTACAGTGCCGGGAACTGTATATAGCTGGACCAATAGTAATGCTGCGATAGGCCTTGCAGCAACAGGCACCGGCGACATAGCTGCCTTCCCGGCAGTAAATGCAGGTAATGTGTTCGATACTGCAACCATTGTTGTATTGCCGTCTATTGGCGCATGCGAGGGTGCTACACAAACCTTCAATATTGTAGTAAAGCCCACACCAACGGTAGATGCTGTAAGCAACCAGGTATTGTGTAATGGTGCAGCAACAACGGATGTGACCTTTACGGGTGCGGTAGCAGGTACTACCAATAACTGGGTAAATACCAATACGGCTATCGGTCTTGTGGCCAATGGTACAGGGAACATCCTGTCTTTTGCGGCAACCAACACTACCGTTGCACCAATATCGGGAACAGTAACGGTAACCCCTACGGCTAATGGTTGTACAGGTGCTTCGCGCAACTTTACCTATACCGTCAACCCTACGCCTAAGTTCACTACATCGCAAACGGGTACTGTATGCAGCGGTGCCCCATATACCTATGTGCCCGCGAGCGCCACAACCGGCGTAAGCTATGCCTGGACGCGTGCAGCAGCAGCCGGCATCAGCAATGCAGCAGGCAGCGGTAGCGGCAGTGTAGGGGAGACGTTGTACAATACTACAATGGCAGCTAAAACGGCTACCTATCATTATACACTCACAGCCAATGGTTGCAGCAACCAGCAGAATGTTGTGGTAACGGTGGATCCTACGCCACAGGCACCTGTGATAACTGTTACATCGCCGGCTAATGTGTGCAGCCAGACCATGAATATGAACTTTGGTGCTGCTACCACACAGCCAGACACCGTACAGTATACCTGGACGGCCGATGGCGCTACAGTACTGGCGCAGGGTGCGGGCCACCAGAATGCGATCATCAGCTTCCCTACGGCGGGTGATGTAACAGTAGTGCTGACCGCCAATGCTACAGGATTTAGTTGTACTGCTAAAGATACCTTCCAGGTAAATGTGGGCAGTGCAATAGCCAATAACGCAGAGATATATTACATCCACGACCATTTCTTCTATACCGACAATACAGTAGATAACTACCAGTGGGGTTATGATGATGCGGCGACGCTGGACTCTGTGATCTATACCGGCCAGGTAGACCAGAACCTGTATCTGCCATCGCCTGATTTTGCAGGAAAGAAATACTGGGTAATGGTGAACAAGGGTGGTTGCTTGTCTAAGATATACTACAATGCGCCTACAGGTGTGGCCAATGTGAATACTGGGGCCACAATATCTATCAATGTATATCCCAACCCGGCTACCAACAATGTAGCCGTATCGGTAGATGGATTGGCTGGAGGTAATAACAGGGTAGAGCTGACGGATATGACAGGCAAGGTGATCAATATCAGCGAGCTGGAGAACAACCATGCTATACTGAACGTGAATGACCTGGCATCTGGTGTTTACATCATATCGTGCTACCACAACGGCGTAAAAGCTGGTAGCGCGAAAGTGGTGAAGGAATAATATTTCATCAAATATCATTAAAACGGCTATACATATGTATAGCCGTTTTAATTTGTATGGTAGGGGTAACCCTTATTTTTTGTCGCTTTTCAGGTTTTGCACAAATGGTTGCGCACATTCGTGTCAGTTGGTTTTTTTCATCTGCTTAATAATAACTTAAGAAATACCAAGTGGTATGTGTGAAGTGGGGTTCCTGTTTTCAGGGGCCCCACGCCTTTTTGCGGTTAATTATGGTTAAATATCTATGACGGGCTTACCAACAGAGTAGTTTTGTGGCCTGTCTATGCATAAGCTATCTATTTTATCATTCCTGAGTTTTTGGACCCACGTTGTTTTCGGGCAAACTGCCGCAGTAAGTGGCACTGTTGCTCAAAACGGTCGGCCCGTATCGCAGGCCACAGTGTCGCTGCTCAAAGCTGCTGATTCATCTTTGGTGAAGGTGGAGCTGGCCAATGATTCCGGCAAATATGCTATTGCCAACATAGCTGCCGGCAATTACCTGGTGGCAGTAACCACTATAGGGTATGAGTCTTACCTGCGTCCGCTAACCCTGAAAGGCGGCGACAATATGGTGCACAACATTGACCTGAAGATCGCCACCACCACTATGCAGGAGGTGGCTATAACTGCCCGTAAACCATTTATTGAAGTGGGTATTGGCAAAACGATAGTCAACGTAGAAAGCTCTTCTACGGCTGCCGGTAGCAATGCATTGGAGTTGCTCCGCAGGTTGCCGGGTGTTTCGGTAGATCAGTCGGGGAATATCTCCATGAATGGCAAACAGGGGGTGTTGGTGCTTATTAATGACCGGCCTACTTATTTAAGTGGCGAACAGCTGGCAGATTACCTGCGTACGCTCACCGCCGCAGAATTGGGCCAACTGGAACTGATCACTCAGCCAGGTGCCCGGTACGATGCTGCCGGTAATGTCGGTATCATCAATATAAAGCTGAAGAAGATAAAAAAGGCGGGATTCAACGGGAGTGTATCGGCGGCTTATGGGCAGGGTATATACGCTAACGAGTATACCACGCTGATGCTGAACTACAGGAAAAATAAGCTCAACCTGATGCTCAGCGCTACCGATCATCATGCCCGGGGATTTGCTGACCTCGTACAAAAGCAGTACTTCTCCGATCCGCAGACGGGTGGCCTGCTGGCTATGAATGCCATTCACAGCACACCGGTAGAGGTATTTTCTGTTTCTACGCTCAGGCTGGCTGCAGATTATGATCTGAGCGATAAGACATCAATAGGCGCCAGTGTCAGGGGGACCTATCACCCTAATGCATCAAAGAGCCACGTGTTTTCTGAAAGATATGATTATACCACCGGCGCAACTACCTACAGCGATATTGCTAACCCTGATGGTTTTGTGCGGAAGGACATTACAGCCAATGCATACCTCACCTATAAATTCAGCAAGCAAAGTACATTAGATATTAATGCGGATGCGCTGGTGTATGGCAACAACCTGCACCAGAACTTTGCCAATATTATTACAGATGACCATCATGCCCAGGTAGATGCGACCATATCGCAGAGCCGGCAGCCATCGTACATCAACGTATACAGCCTGAAGGCCGACCATACGCTATCTACAGCCAGCGGCTGGAAAATAGAATCAGGCGCCAAGAGCAGTGTGGTAAAGAATGATAACGATGCCCAATACGCTTTGCTGCAAAACAATAACTGGGTAAGTGACACACAGCGTACCAACCGTTTTGTATATACTGAGAATATCAATGCGCTCTACGCATCAGCGGCCAAAGACCTGGACGATAAATGGAGCATTCATGCCGGGCTAAGAGCGGAGCAAACCAATTCGGCAGGTAAGCAATATGTGCACAGCAATACCTTTGAGCGGCACTATATATCTTTATTTCCTACGGCGTTTGTTGACTATAAGCTGGACACCAATAACCAGTTCGAGCTGAATTACGGCCGCCGCCTCGACCGGCCTCCTTACCAGCAACTGAACCCCTTTGTGCATTACTCGTTCCAGTATGCCTACACCACGGGCAATCCTTACCTGACGCCGATGTATACGCAAACATTATCGTTGCAGCATAGCCACAAGAATATGCTCATCACCAGCCTTACGTTGTTTAAAACCGACGATATGATAACGGATGTGGTATTGGCAGATACAGCAGCTAAAGCTGTATACAGTACCTATAGGAACGTGGCCAGCAACAGATCGGTAGACCTGTCGGTAACATACAACAGAGAACTGAGCAAGCGGTTGACAGCCAATGCATCGTTCAATATCTACTATGCGAAGAATGAAGGTAAGGTGGGCTCTGTGGATGTGGTGCAGGAGGGTATAGGTTACGAGGCCAGCCTGTATGCCCAACTAGTATTGGGTAAGGGTTGGAAAACAGAGGCATTCCTATTTTACAGCGGTCAGGAGGTGAACTCTATTATGGGCACCACCGGCGAGAACATTTACCTGGAGGGCGGCATATCTAAAAACATAGGCACCCACATCCAGTTCAAAGCTAATTTACAGGATCCTTTCTATAAGAACAGGCGCTATGAGCACAACAATATTCCCGGTTACCGCTCGGATGCCACTTACCGCTTCCTGACGCAGATGTTCAACATTTCATTCACCTACAATTTTGGCACCTCACCATCGCGCCAGCAAAAGCAAAGCAATATGGAGGAGAAAAAGAGGATGAAAGTGGATTGATAGAACACTTCCATGTTTGTATGTCTATACGCTCCAACACACCCTATTTTATACTCATAGAGGTTTCCTGGAAAAATATTATTTACGTACTTTGAAGTCTCGGATTCCCCAAACTCCACTTCCTATCCCTTGCATTGATTTGAAAATATCTTTTCCCTTATAGTTATTAGAATCGCTAGAGTGAGTTTCGATAACTCTACGGATGATTGCGTCCCAAGTTTTTGGGAACGGTTTTTTCCTGACAGTCCTAATTTTTTCATAGATTTCTGGGTAACTTCCACTACCTCCTAATTCTTCTAAAGTTGTGATGATATCATCAAGCCAAGTTGACATAGAATTATATTGATATATGTTAAATGTGTGTATCTAATCCTTCGTACTCACCCCTTTAAACTGGTGTATCTGTTCTCTGAAGAGGATATTGAATGTGGTGAGGGAACCATATATACTGGTGATGTATTGCTGCAGTTCCACCTTGTCGGCATCGTCCATTACTTTATGGGCGTTTATCTTTTGCTCCATCACGCGTAGCTTGTCGCGCACCATCACTATTTTATGGAAGAACGTTTCGATCGGTACTTCCTTGGCCTGCATGGTCGGGTCGTTTGGCTTCAGTATCATGGTCCCGCGCTTCCACTTCAGGGCTATGGGCACTACCTGCATATCGTGCAGGCGCTGATCCAGTATATTGTTCAGTGCCTCCTCTATATCTGCCAGTGTTATCTGTCCGTTCTCGCCGGTACCTTCCGCAGCTTCCAGCACCTTCAGCCCTTCGAAATCCTTGCTGATGCTCTTGGTGTCCTGCTGCGATTTGAACCATATGATGTAAAACTCAGACGCTGTATCTACTATCACGCCCTTGCCAAAGTGCATATGCTCCACGCGCGATCCTATACCTAATTGTGTGCTCATTCTATTATTGTGCTTAAGGCAACTAAAATAGGAAAGGTGGAGTGAATGGCAAAATGGGTATGGCATTTAGATATAAATAGCACACATGGCCCTGAAAGGGCCGGTAATAACAGCGTCGGGTTTCACCCCGACGGCTTAAGAGCCATTTACTATTCCTCCTCCCACGGCCCCGCACCCAGGCGTATCAGTTCGGGTTGGCCGCTGGTGCAATCGATTACGGTAGAGGAGAGTATCTCGCCGTGGCCGCCATCCACTACTATATCCACCAGGTTCTCGAACATATCGTGCATGATCTCGGGGTCGGTATAATATTCCACGTCGCCATCCATGGGTAGCGATGCACTCATTATGGGGTTGCCCAGCGCCTTCACTATCTCGTGGCATATCTTGTTGTTGGGTATGCGTATGCCGACAGTATCTTTCTTTGTTTTCAGCAACTTGGGTACCTGTTTACTGGCATTCAGGATAAAGGTATACGGGCCGGGCAGGGTATTCTTTAATATGCGGAAGATGGGTGTATCTACGCTCTTGGCATAGTCGCTCAGGTGGCTCAGGTCGCAGCAGATGAACGAGAACTGGGCTTTTTTTACATCTATCTTCTTGATGCGGGCTATCTTTTCTATGGCCTCGGGGTGGGTAATATCGCAGCCCAGGCCATAAATGGTGTCGGTAGGGTATATGATCACACCGCCGCGCTTCAGGCAGTCCACTACGGTCTTAATATTCCTTTCCTGCGGATTGTCGGGGTGTATGTGCAACAGCATGATCTATTAAAATTATTACGTAAAGGTCTTAAAAAAATCGTGCTGCTGGTAGTATGGGGCAAAGTAATAGTGATATAGCCTGCTGATATATAATAGATGATACAAAAAACTTAATTTTGCACCATAAAAATCAGGTACATAATTATGAAGATGGATAAAGTGCTCAGCAAGCTGGGTGTAGAAAAGATGAACGAGGGCGCCGCAACCGGTGCCAAATGGCTGAAAGCTGGTGGCGAAGCTATTGATTCTTACTCACCCGTTGATGGCAAAAAAATAGCATCGGTAAAGTCTGTTACCCGTAATTCTTACGACGAAGTGGTGAGCAAAGCGCACGCTGCATTTACAGAGTGGCGCACATGGCCCGCACCAAAGCGTGGCGAAGTGGTACGCCAGGTAGGTGAGGCGCTGAGGAAATATAAAGAGCCGCTGGGTATGTTGGTATCTTACGAAATGGGTAAGAGCCTGCAGGAAGGTCTTGGCGAAGTACAGGAAATGATCGATATCTGCGATTTTGCAGTAGGCATGAGCCGCCAGTTATATGGCCTTACCATGCACAGTGAAAGGCCACGTCACCGTATGTATGAACAATGGCATCCACTGGGTGTTGTCGGTATCATCAGCGCATTCAACTTTCCTGTTGCAGTTTGGGCATGGAATAGTTCACTGGCATGGATAGCAGGTAATACCTGTGTTTGGAAGCCATCAGAAAAAACGCCGCTGACAGCCATTGCCTGCCAGAAGATAATAGCCGACGTATTTAAGGCAAACAATGTACCGGAAGGGGTGTGTGGCCTGGTAGTTGGTGGCCGCGATAGCGGTGAGTGGATGAGCCACGATACGCGTATACCATTGGTATCTGCTACAGGCTCTACCCGCATGGGTAAGGCAGTGGGTATAGCCGTTGCAGAACGCCTCGGCCGCTCTTTGCTGGAACTGGGTGGTAACAATGCCATCATTATTACAGAAAATGCAGATCTGCACATAGCCATGACGGCCGCCATTTTTGGTGCTGTAGGTACTGCCGGCCAGCGTTGCACTACTACGCGCCGTCTCATCATTCATGAAAGCATTTATGATGCGTTCAAGAAAAAAATAGTGAATGCTTACAAACAATTGTCTATTGGCGATCCGTTGGATCAGAATAACCATGTAGGTCCACTGATCGACAAGGATGCTGTTGCAGCTTATACAAAGGCTATTGCCGAAGCAAAGAAAGCCGGTGGTAAAGAATTGGTGAAGGGTGGTGTGCTGGAAGGTAAGGGCTACGAAAGTGGCTGCTATGTAAAGCCTTGTGTTATAGAGGCGCAGAACGAATGGTCTATTGTACAGCATGAAACATTTGCACCAATACTTTATATCATGAAGTATAGCACGCTTGATGAAGCGATAGCTATGCAGAATGGTGTACCGCAAGGTTTGTCATCTTCAATTATGACGCTGAATATGCGTGAAGCTGAGGCATTCCTGGCGGCAACCGGTAGCGACTGTGGTATTGCCAACGTGAATATTGGTACCAGCGGTGCAGAGATAGGTGGTGCATTTGGTGGTGAAAAGGAAACCGGCGGTGGCCGCGA
Source organism: Chitinophagaceae bacterium (assembly GCA_947455215.1). Taxonomy (GTDB): domain Bacteria; phylum Bacteroidota; class Bacteroidia; order Chitinophagales; family Chitinophagaceae; genus Flavipsychrobacter. The sequence continues at coordinate 61,779 of CANGNA010000007.1, read as the reverse complement.
AAGTGGCAGCGATGCATGGAAGGCATACATGCGCCGTCAGACCAACACGATCAACTACAGCGATCAGCTGCCATTGGCACAGGGTATCAAGTTTAATATTTAATAACAATTAAGGACATAAAAATGCAGGGAGGCTGGTCTTTCCTGCATTTTTAATTTAAATTACAGGTATGAAGAGACTGTTGCTTATTCTATCATTACTCACCGCATTCCATAGCTCTTTTGCGCAGATAAAGGACGACCAGCTGGAGCACATGATGACCGAGCGCGTGCTTACCTGCGATGACGTATACTATAATTCTATCCAGATGATACCGCGCCTATTCCGGGCCGGTAAATATGATACTGCTGAGGCTGTTGCTAACTATTGGCAGCGCAATTGTGGCATGAACGAGTCGTCGGTGGCGTTCTCTATTCTTAATTCCATTCGCAAACGTACGTTCAAAGAAGAGCTGGTGAATGTGTACCGCAAGGCGAGCGGTGGTGGTAAAACACAAGCGGCAGACTATTACAGGCAAAACATCCTTTCTTACCTTACAGAGAATTACAATTTTTACGACATACAGCATTACCCCGAGAAGTACAGTCACTTTTACTTTGATGCCTATATACAGTACAGCAATTTTATCCGCTCTATGGCGGGTGGGCTTATAGATGAGCCCGGTTTGTCCCCGGTAGAAAAATTCCTGGTGCAGTATTATGCCGACCCTAACCCTAACAGGCTGGTGAAGCTGAAGGATAGCGTGTATAATAATACACTATTGCAAAAGGCATACATGGGCGAGCGCACAAAGTTTGGTGGTATGAATGTGGGGCTTGTTTTTGGTATGTGGGTGCCTAATGGCCAGTTGTCCTTTATTGGTAGCCATCCTTACTTGGGGGCTGTTATCGGTGGTTGCACCAACAGGATATTGTACGACTTTACAACTCATGTGCGTTTTGGCGATGCCCCCACACATTATAATGTACGTAAGGATGATTCGCTCTATTCTACCAATCATTACACCTCTTATTACTTCGGCTGGGATATGGGTTATGCCTTTGCGCGCACCAAACATCATGAGTTTTCGCTGCTGGGTGGTGTAGGGTTCGATGGTATCGATCTTATTGCCAATACCAGCACCACAAATACATCTAATGGAACAAGTACTTACTCGCTGAACCTGAACGGTGGTCTTGGGTACAAGTTTTTCCTGAAGAACAGGAAAACACTTACCGAGACCCGGCACTCTTACCTGAACATACAGGCCAAGTACAATGCCGTTAGCTACAGGAACGTAGGTGGCACCGACCTGACCGGTAACACCGTTACTATAAGCCTTGTGTGGGGTACATATATCAAGGTATATCATAAATACTACGATAAGTCGCGCTAAGCCCGACAGAGTACATTTTTAGCGTAGTTTTTAACGTTTGCCTGTTTTTCCCTTGCAACTATTCTATTACTTTTGGCTATTACTAATAATATAGACACACATTAATATATATGAGGAGTATTTTGCTTTCATTACAAACCGTAGCTATCGCAGGCGTCATATTGTTTGCGGCATCATGTAACAGTAACAAACAACAACCTGCTCCGGCAGCAGTTTCCGGCGCACGCATTGCTTATGTCAATATCGATACGCTGGAAGAGCATTTTGAATTGCTGAAGCAGCATAAGGAAGAGTTCCGCAAACACAAAGAGCAGATGGAAGGCGAACTGCAGCAGAGCGCCGCACAGATGCAGGCCAAAGCGCAGGACATACAAAAGAAGGCCCAGGCACAAACCCTTACCCAGAGCGAGTATGAGGCTGCGCAGAAGCAATATATGAACATGCAGCAGAGCCTGGAAAGCCGCAACCAGGCACTTACCGAAGAACTGGTGAAGCAGCAGGAAGAAATGAACAAAGACCTGAAGAAGAGGCTGGATGCTTACCTGGAGCAATATAATAAGGACAAGCATTACGACTTTATTCTGTCTTACTCGGCAGGTGGCGGGTCGCCGGTGATGTATGCCAATAAGCAATACGAGATCACCAATGATGTGATAGCTGGCATGAACGCTGCTACCAAAGACGAGTTGAACAAGAAAAAGTAACCTGTAAAAAAACGCAGCCTTTGGATAATACCAAGCCCACCCCCGGACTTTTAGAAGACAGCGGACAATCGTTCCGCCGTTCGTTCACTTTACTCGATGGCATCTTACTGGTGGCCGGCTCTATGATAGGGTCGGGTATCTTCAGGGTAAGTGCCGATGTAACAAGAAATGTAGGTAGTGCGGGTTGGCTGGTGATGGTATGGGTGCTTACCGGTCTCATCACCATATCGGCCGCTGTTAGCTACGGCGAGCTGAGTGGTATGTTCCCCAAGGCGGGCGGACAATACATATACCTGCAGGAGGCCTATGGCAAAAAGTATGGTTTCCTTTATGGGTGGTCGTTCTTTGCCGTCATCCAGACGGGTACTATTGCGGCGGTTGCTGTTACGTTTGCTAATTTCATGGGGTACCTGGTGCCTGCTGTGGGCGAGGAGAATATCCTGTTCACGCTGGGCGCTTACCACATAAGCGCGGCCCAGGTGCTGGGCATCGGCACCATAGTGCTGCTCACCTGGATCAATACCAATGGGGTAGAGGGTGGTAAGTGGATACAGTTCTTCTTCACCTTCGCCAAGATAGGTGCTATGCTTACGCTCATCATCTGCGGCTTTATGTTCATGAAGGACCATAACATATGGCACGACAACTGGTCGTCGGCATGGCTGGCCCGCAAAACAGAAACAGCTTCGGGGGCAATCAGCCATACCACGCTGGCCGGACCAGAGCTGATAGTAGCCATCTGTGTGGCCATGGTGGGTACACTCTTTAGCAGCGATGCATGGAACAATGTGACCTTTATAGCTGGTGAGATAAAGAAGCCCGAGCGCAATATCGGCCTTAGCCTGTTCATTGGTACACTGGTGGTAACCATCCTCTATGTATCTATGAACCTGATGTACGAGAATGTACTGTCTATGCACGAGATCGCTAATGCTCCGTCAGACAGGGTAGCGCTGGCCGTGGCATTAAAGATATTTGGGGGCACAGGTACTGTTATCATTGCCCTGCTTATCATGGTATCTACCTTTGGTTGTAACAACGGTTTGATACTATCGGGCGCCAGGGTATACTATTCCATGGCCAAAGATGGTCTGTTCTTGCCGGCAGCAAAGAAGCTGAACAGCAAGGGTGTGCCTGCCAAGGCGCTGTGGATGCAATGTTTCTGGGCCTCTATATTATGCCTTAGCGGCAAGTATGGCGACCTGCTCGATTTCATCATCTTTACTGTGTTGCTGTTCTATATCCTTACCATTGCGGCCATCTTCAAGCTCCGCAGAACAATGCCCGATCACCCAAGGCCATACAAGGCATTTGGCTATCCTGTGATACCGGTACTGTATATAGCGCTGGCATCTTTTATCTGTGTGGTGTTGCTGAAGTATAAGCCCAACTACACCTGGCCGGGCTTTATTATAGTGCTGATAGGCCTGCCGATATTTTATTATTTACAAAAACGAAGTGCGCAAGCTGATGAATAAGGCTGATATAGAAAAGCTGTTCCATAATATCAATAACCTGCACGTAGTAGTGGTGGGCGATGTGATGCTGGATAACTATTGGTGGGGTAATGTGGAAAGGATATCACCGGAAGCACCGGTGCCCGTGGTATCGCTCGACCGGCGCGAGAGCCGCCTGGGTGGCGCTGCCAACGTGGCGGTAAACTGTCGGTCACTGGGTGCTAAGGTAACACTGGCCAGCGTAGTGGGCGATGATGCCGAGGGCGATTCGCTGATACACATGGTAGAACAGCAGGATATAGATGCATCGCTGATCATGAAGAGCCTGCGCAGGCCCACAACCACCAAGGTGCGTATACTTAGCCGCAACCAGCAGATGATGCGCCTGGACGATGAGATAACAGATGACCTGTTTACCGAAGAAGAGCACCCCTTCATAGATATGGTGCTGCGTTTCCTGCAGCGAGTAAAGCCCAATGTGCTGATATTTGAGGATTACAACAAGGGTGTGCTGAAGGAGAACGTCATCAACCGAATTGCAGCGCATTGTAAAGAGATAGGTATCATTACCGCTGTCGACCCTAAGAAAAAGAATTTCCTCTCTTATAAAGGTGTAACCGTATTCAAGCCCAACCTGAAAGAAGTACGCGAAGGTCTGAACATTAACCTCGACGATGTGAACCTGGGCAGTATGAACCAGGTACACCAAAAACTGCACGAAGTATTGGAGAATACCGTCACGTTCATCACCCTGTCAGAAAAAGGCGTGTTCTATAACGACGGCGAGCGCTCAGACATCAAGCCATCGCACGTGCGCAATATAGCCGATGTCTCGGGAGCCGGTGATACCGTGATAGCCACAGCATCAGTAGTATATGCTCTTACGCAAAATGCCGACCTGATGGCCGAAATATCTAACCTGGCCGGCGGACTTGTGTGTGAAGAAGTAGGTGTTGTGAGCATCAACAAAGAGAAGCTGCTGAGGGAGAGTGTGCGGGTGTTGGGATAGCGTTAGAGATAGTTCGGCGGCATTGTAATGTCGTCGTAAGTGGTGGTCCAAACCGGTCGAAGCGTCCCGCTTCGTCCTAACACCAGCAAGCGTCTCGCTTGCGAAATGTGCATGTAGCTTAGATCGATATATCTTTATTTATTAACGCAAGCGGGACGCTTGCATGCTCTGGGACGAAGCGAGACGCTTCGACCAGCTTTTGGGCCGCTGGGGGAATTGGCGGGGTATTTGTTACAGAGGATAGATAAGGGTTTATTTGGTAGTGCTTTTAACGGGGCGGTTTGTAAATGGCGTAACTCGCTCATATACTTCGCCGGTTATCGGATCTTCTATGATAATTCCTTTTTCAAAACCACGGTATGGATCGTCTTCCGTGGCAGCATCAGCTATTACAAATCCAATGTTTGTTCCGGGAGCAAATTTCTCAACGCCGTTGCAATAGCGCATCTTTACTTCTTTAAATATCAGGCTGTCATTATTGAGTAGTATGTAAAAAACCTTTTGGATATTACTATCAATATATGCCCTCTTATCGCTGTGAACAGTTTTATTGTAAATCTCTTTCCCATTTCTTTTCACAACAACTGTAAAGCCACAAATAGGTATGCCTCTGGAAAATGTAAAGTCTTGTACGTCAGTAGTTATTTGTGCATTGTATAACTCATGCCTGTAGATAGTATCACGATGAGAAACCCCGATATATATTTCAGACAAGGGAGGATACTGATAGCGAAAGCATTGTTCTGATATTCTTTTTAGCTTGCCGGATGGTAATTTTTGGTCGACATAAATGTAAGTTGGCTTGGCTGAATCCGGCTTTATAACATATTGTCCCTCAAATCCTTTTGATTGTATACTGCCATTATTAGAAGTGACAACCAGGGAAGAGCATTTAACTCCCTCAACTGCAATAGTTATATCATTTTCTTCACAGAGGTAGAGTACATCTTGTCGATCTATCGCTATAGCCACCACCTGCCCAATTGTAGTGATGGAGCATGAAAGTAGTGCAAGGGAGGCAGTAAGTAGACGGCATATTTTGTTCATAGATAATATTGTTTGTATAAAAATACTTCTATTAAGGCATAAACGAAATATCCCCAGCCAAAGGCCGGGGATATTGTATAAGAAATATTTACTACTTACGACTAAAAACTAGCAATAAGTTTCGAAAGCCTGCATCAGGTTGGCGGCTATCATTTGTGCCGGGCGACCTTCTATCATGTGGCGCTCTATCATGTGTACTACCTTGCCGTCTTTCAGCAGGGCAATGGCAGGAGATGATGGCGGGTAAGGCAGCAGGTACTGGCGTGCCTGTTTTACCGCGTCTATATCAAACCCGGCAAAGCTGGTGGTAAGGCGGCTAGGCTTTTTGCCTGCGTTCTGCACGGCCATCAGTACACCCGGGCGCGCTGTGCCTGCAGAGCAACCACATACACTATTGATCATCAGGAGGGTAGTACCTTCCTGTTTTAAAGTATTATCTACATCGGCAGGCGAAAGAAGCTCAGTAAATCCATGGTTTGTCAATTCAGCCTTCATCGGCGCCACTATCTGTTCAGGATACATTGTAATTGTTTAATTTGTTTATGCACAACAAAAATACAACTTGCTTGCTTCACAAGGTAGCATTTAACAATAGGAAAACTTAATAGTTGTATAAGATACCGGCAATCGTCTTTAAACAATCATCTGTAAATAGTAATTTTTTGCCGACTGAAAACGGTCTTCTCATTCAGGAACAGCAAGAAATATACTCCGTTGGGCAAATTTGAACAATCTATGGCTGATTGCTTTAGTTGCCTTTCTGATGTGGCCGAAACCAATTGTCCGGTGGCGCTAAATAGCTCTATGATTGTTAGTCCATCAATAGGCTCTCCTGCTGTAATATTTATATGATCATTAGCCGGATTAGGGAATACTTTCAGGTAATTATGTTTCAAAATATCTGTCACCGTAAGCGTTTGACATAAAGGTGCAGTACTGTAAAACGTATCAGGGTAATGTGTATACAAATAGGATTCACAGTATGCAAAAAACGGAGCAGTTACGGGTACAAAGGTCGTGTCCTGGTAAAAACAGTAAAGTATTTCACCACCTTCAAAGCATATGTTAAATGGTTGCCAGTATTCTGTCAGGCTGCCTACTCCTTCCACGATTGTGTATCTGTGATATGGATTTTCCCGCATATTAAAAGCATACACTTTGTGATAAACGCCATTGATAATAGTTGAATCTAGTCGGATAACACTGTCTGTATGTGAAATAGGCAACTCACTGCCGTTAGGATAGTGGATGGTATCCCCCAAACTCAGGTTGAAATTGTAAAGTACGTATTCGTTTGTATCTGCATTAGAAAGGTCAACGTAGTAAACCATATTCGCGGTAGTATCTTCTCTTATCAGAATGAATGGTCTTGGATAGGGAGGTCCACCGTAACATTCCATGGATCCATTTATCTCAGAGGTGCCACCGCTCATCAGTTTTTGATAAGTGATCCCGTTAACCGTAGTGTCATCGCCAAATGACACTATCCGCCAAAATTCACAGCCTATATCTCCCGGGAATGTGCCCTTGGTCACCCATCGGTTTCTTTTGTCTGAGTAATGAATTTTTTGTGCAAATAGCTGAAAGCATAATAGCAATGCAGATAGTGTTAGCAGGTATTTCATAAATGAAGGTTTAATTAATACCAAATATACGTTTTGTTTTTACCACCTGTACAGGGTGACAAATATTTCGCGTAAAATGCCGTTATTTACCGTGTAAATTGTTTTGAATGAAAAAAATATTACTGGCACTGGCTGTAACGGGCTTCCTGGCATCGTGTAAGAACGGAGACCAACAGGCTGCGGGTGGCGGTGCAGACAAGGAGCTGGCAGCACTGTTGGACACTTACTGGCAACAACATCTGCAAATGTTCCCTGTAGAGGCCACCGGTATTGGCGACAATCGGTATAACGATAAGCTGACCATTACCATTGCCGAATCGTTCCGCGATAGCCTGGGCAAGTTCTACCAGCGCTATCTTGATGAATCGGGGAAGATAGATAGCGCAAAGCTGGCAGGGCAAGACCTGATCAGTTACCGCCTGTTCCGCTACGAGATGCGTATGGGACTGGAAGGACTCAAATACCCCAGTCACCTGATGCCGATAACCCAGTTCTGGGCCTTTACGCTGGAGCTGCCGCAGTTGGGGTCGGGTAGCGGTAACCAGCCGTTCAAAACCGTTAAGGACTATGACGATTGGCTGAAACGCCTTTCAGGCTTCCCGGCGTGGGCCGATACGGCCATGGCCAATATGCGCAAGGGTATGGCCACCGGCTGGGTGCTGCCTAAGAGCCTGGTGATAAAAATATTGCCACAGCTGAACGCCGTAGTGGTGAAGCAGGACAGCAGCAGTATATTTTACGGCCCGCTTAAAAGCTTTCCTAAAGAGTTTAGCCAGGCAGATAAAGACCGCCTGACAGCTGCTTATGTAAAGGCTATAGATAGTATAGTGAACCCTACGTACAGCAAGCTGGCGGTGTTCTTCGAAAAAGAATACCTGCCTAAGGCACGCCCTACCAGCGGTATTGGCGATATACCCGGAGGTAAAGACTACTATAATTATTGCATCCATAGCTGGACGACCACAACACTTTCGCCGGATAGCATCTATAACATAGGCCTGAGCGAGGTAGCCAGGCTGGAGGCAGAGATGAACAAGACCAGGGAAGCTACGGGCTTCAAGGGTGATCTGCAGGCATTCTTCAAGTATATAGATAAGGACCCTAAGTTCTGCCCGTTCATCACGCCGCAGCAGGTGCTGGATAGTTTCTGGGCCATCAAGAAGATAGAGGACCCGCAGTTGAAGAAGATGTTCAACCACACGCCTAAAACCCAGTTCACCATCCGTCAGACGGAAGCCTTCCGAGCGGCATCGGCCAGTGCCGAGTATAACCAGGGTTCTGAGGACGGCACAAGGCCGGGCATCTTCTATGTGCCTATCCTGGATGCTAAGAAGTTCAATGCTACCGGCATGGCCACACTGTTCCTGCACGAGGCTATACCGGGGCATCATTACCAGATATCGTTGCAACAGGAGAGTAAAGGCCTGCCTGCGTTCCGCAAGTTCTTATGGTATGGTGCCTATGGCGAGGGCTGGGCGCATTACTGCGAAACACTGGGTAAGGGCCTTGGCCTGTACGATGATCCGTACCAGTATATGGGGCACCTGGGCGATGCCATACACCGGGCCATACGCCTGGTGGTGGACGTGGGTATGCACTACAAGGGTATGACGCGTGAAGAAGCCATAAAGTATATGATGGCGCACGAAATGATATCGGAGCACGATGCTACTGCCGAGATAGAGCGTTACCTGGCCATACCTGCACAGGCATTATCTTATAAGATAGGGCAGATGACCATACTGAATGAGCGCAAGCATTACGAAGATGCCAGGGGCGCTAAGTTCGACCTGGCATCGTTCCACGATGAAGTGCTGAAGGATGGTTGTGTGCCGCTCAACATATTGCATGAGAAGCTGGAGGCATGGAGTAAGCAATAAACAGTTGTATCTCAATAAACAGAATAGCCCGGTCAGTATATGGCCGGGCTATTTCATTTACAATTAGTTATGTCACGCTGTTTCAAGCCGCATCTTCAGCAGCGGGTAATCTTTACCCTGGCCATCTTTCTCGGTACGGTCGAAGGTCCGGAACCCGAAGTATTCGTAAAAAGCAACGGCATTGGTGTTTTGCTCGTTTACCTCTACATAATCGGTCTGTAGTTCATTCATGGCATAGTCCATGAACATCCTGCCAAGGCCCTTGCCAATATAGTCGGGATCGAGGAACAGGGCCTCTATACGGTGGCCAGCCGTGCCCAGGAAGCCGCACACACTTTTACCTTCCAGCATACAGAACACATCGAACGAGAAAAAGTCTACATCCTGCATCAGTACTTTGTAATGGTCTATGTCCCTTGGGTCTACAAACGGATGTGTAGCTCTTACCGATCGCTCCCAAAGGTCTATCATCTGCTCCCTGTAAGCGGGTTCAAAAGGTTTTATGATATATGCGGTCATATTACTTTTTACTGTGTTATACAAATGGTTGCCTGCCGGCATCGCCCTGCAGCTGCACCAGTTTTTTAATGATCACTATCTGCCCCAGGTGGTAGTGGAAATGCTCTACTATACCGCCCAGGTTGCCATACCACGTACCATACTTAGGCTCAATGAACAGGTCGTCCAGTCGGCTGTCAGGCAACTGCTCAATATATGTGGCAAAGGTCTCCGCTTCCTGCCATATACGCTGTAGCAACATATCCCAGTCGGCCTGGCTTTCTATAGGTGGGTGCGAGAAACTAACCTTATCGCTACCATCCAGCGGGCCACCTGCCAGCACCTTTGTTACCACGGTGATGAAGTAATTCATATGATAGGTAAGTGCAGCTATCGTATTGAGATCGTGTACTTTAGTAACCGCCTGTTGCCAGGTTACATCAGCCAGAACGGTCTTCAGGTTGGTAACTGTCCAGTTGCCACCAAAGTGCATGTCACGTACATGTTTGGCCAGTTGTTGGGTGATGCTCATATATCAGCTTTTTTTCGGGTGATGTGTTGCACGAGTGCTGCAAATATAAAATTATTACCCGCATCAATAAAAAGCAAACAGGGATGCAGCAATGCATCCCTGTAAGTGTGTAGTATATATAATGTTATGCTAACCGTTGGGTTCTGTCACTTCTGCGGTTTCAGCAACCACAGGTTCATTGCCATAGTTCCTTATCTTTTTTATGGTCTTGATGAAATCGACCAATAGCAGACTGCATAATATAGGTAGCACTATGTATACCCTTGCATTGTAATCCCAGGCTGTTTGAAAGTCGAGGTGGATCAGATGCATACAGCCGCGTGTCATACCGCAACCCCAGCAATGGTAGCCGGAGATGAGGGTGAACAGGCAGATGTCCGGGCCTTTATCAAAGGCGTCTTTCGGTAATACCAACAGTATAATCGGAAAAATAGCCAAAGCAATTGCTTTGGCTATATAAAAATTTTTACTGTAGGTTCTTTTCTTAGATCTCCGTGCCATACCTGCCGTCTTTTGGCTGAAGGTCACCAGTGATGATACGGATCAGGTCGATCAGTGCCCAGATACCGCAACCGCCGCCTGTAAGCAGCTGAACAACACCCTGCCATGTATAGCCCAGGTAGAAACGGTGAATACCGATACCGCCCAGGAAGAAGCAAAGGAGCAATGCGACCCACTGGTTCTTATTACCGCCACCTGGCTTAGGAGCATGAGCAGCAGCTGGTGCACTTGCAGCAGCCTCTTCAGGGGCCTGGCTGAAAGATGCGTTTTGGCTGTTAGCAGAAGCTGCAGCAGCAGTTGTTGCCTGGTGCATTGGGAACGCAGCGCGGGTGATGGTTACGCCTGCAAATAAGAGCACGAAACACGTGATAAGTACTACAAGATTTTTTTTCATTGTGTATGTTTTTTTGTAAAGAAAGGCAATTAGATTCATCTTTGCAATATGCTGAAGAAGTTTTTTTTACTCTCACTTGTTGTTATTCACACGGTTATCACATGGGCGCAAAAGAAGGATATGGTTTTTGTGGGATCTGTATCCACAGGTAATGATGTAAGTTTCTCTTATAAACTCAGTTTTTCTGATTCGAACGGCGTTATTTCCGGTTATTCTGTTACTGATCTTATGGGCCCGAACGAGACCAAGACAGCTATAAAGGGAACGATGAACCTGGATAAGAAAATAGTAGACTTCCGTGAAGTAAAACTACTGTCTACAAAGTCGAAGGTGGATAAGAGCCAGTTCTGCTATATCAACGCACACGTGAAGATGATCAAAAAGCAGAAGACCTTATGCCTGAAGGGGACATTTACCGGATATGATGAGCATAAGGCGGAGTGCGCCAAGGGAAACATAATGCTGGTAAGTGCCGAAGATCTGCTGGCAAAACTGACCAAAATGGCCGGTAAGCGGGATACCGCAAAAGACCCCGTGCTGACTACCGATAAGATAGAAGAGAAGAAGGAAGAGATACTGGGCCCTAATACCAAGATAGCCGAACCCAAGAACGTAATAGGACTGGACCCCGGCAAGAGCCTGGAGATAAAGTGTAAGACCAACCACGTGAAACTGAGCATATGGGATGATAAGATAAATGATGGCGACATCATTACCATGCAGCATAATAGTACCGTGATATTGGACAATTACCGCCTGACTGGCAAGTATAAAGACTTGGAGATAGACCTGGCGAATCCTGATGGTGATGTGCTGAAGATAATAGCGGTGAATGAAGGAACGCAGCCCCTGAACACTGCCCGCATAAAAGTGAAGTGCGGCGATGAAGTAACGTATATCGACGCGACTACAACGATCAACAACTCTGTGCGCATCATACTGAAGCGCAAATAATATATCACTTGTTGTTCCTGAAGCGGATGATGCCCGTGGTGGTCATCTCGGCAATGCCCTCATCTATAAGCGAGCGTACTATTTGTGTCAGCTGCTGTTTATCGGCATCGGTATGCGTGGTCAGTATGGCTGCCAGCGTATGGGTGCCTTCTGTAAGGTGGCGGAAGAGCTGTTGCTTTAGTGTGGCTGCCGGTTGGGGTGCAGCTTTCTTACTCCGGCATATATCGCAGTGGCCGCAGTCTGTGGCCTCCGCCTCGCCGAAATAGCTCAGTACAAATTTCTCCCTGCATACCTCTTTATTATACAAGAAGTTGAGCATCTTTTGTGTTCGCTGTTCATGGCGCTGTTTCAGCAGGGTTATCCTGTTCATATCAATGATCAGGTGGCTGCTGTCTACCCGGCGGTGGTGGAAGAACAGTTGCGGGCCTTCGCCCTGGGCATTATATTCCAGCAGGCCCATGCTGTGCATGGTTTGCAGTGCGCTGATGATGCGTTCGTGCTTCATGCGTAGTCTGCGGGCCACAGCAAACTCGCGTATATGGGTGGGGTAGTGAAATATGGTATTGTACATCCGCAGCAGTCCTACAATTATATAATGTAGTTCCGGGTGCGATGCACCTATGTTATCCAGTACGCTCCTGTCGGTGGTAAACTGCACGGTAGAGGGCAGGTATACCGCCTCGGTCATGGTCCATAAGCCCTCGCGCTCCAGCAGGCGCATGGCGTAGATGGTCTGGGTCAGTTGCAGATCGAACTTATGGCAGAAGTCTGTAATGTCGAAAGGGTAGTACTTGTAAGGTTCTGTGCCGGTGGGTATCTGCAGGTATTCTGCCACGCCCTGGTATACCAGGCGCAGGTAGGCTTCTGGCGGGTATTGCAGGGACGTGCTTTCTTCCAACCGTTTTATATCGGTACTATTATATAATGTGCCCGCGAACGATCGCTGCCCATCCCTGCCTGCCCTGCCTGCTTCCTGGTACCAGGCCTCCAGGTGTTCCGGTGCATCGTAATGGATAACCGTGCGCACATCGGGCTTATCTATGCCCATGCCAAAGGCGGTGGTGGCTACCATCACACTGGCGGCATTGGTCATCCATTGCTCCTGGGCTGCCATGCGGTCGTCCTTACTCATGCCCGCGTGGTACACGGCCGAGGAGATGTCTTTCTGCCGCAGGTAGCGTCCTACAGACTCGGTTTGTTTACGGCTGCGGCAGTAAACTATGCTGCATTCGTTAATGTCGTTTATGGTATCAGCGTTCTTATTTTCGGAGTAGTAAACGGCATAAAATATATTGTTACGGGCAAAACTCTGTTTATAAAAATGTGGGTTGTTCAGCTTGAGCTGGATAGCTATATCTTGCTGCATATCAATGGTTGCCGTAGCAGTAAGCGCCAGCATCGGCGTGTTGCGGAACAGCTCCTTCAGCTCGGCTATGCGCAGGTAATCGGGGCGGAAATCGTGCCCCCATTGCGATACACAGTGGGCCTCATCTATGGCTATCAGGTTCAGGTCCATCTGGTACAGGTAGTCTTCAAACACATAGGTATGCAACCGCTCCGGCGACACGTACAATAATTTGTAGCGGCCATTCACGGCATCCTCCAGTATCTGCTTTACCTCTGTGTGGCCCATGCCCGAGTGGAGTGCAGCCGCCGGTATGTTCAGTTCCTGCAGCCTGCCCACCTGGTCCTGCATCAGGGCTATCAGCGGCGATATCACCAGGCAACAACCATCGCGCATGAGGGCGGGCACCTGGTAGCATATGGATTTACCCCCGCCGGTGGGCAGCAGGGCCAGCGTATCACGATCGGCCATTACCGAGGCGATGATCTCTCGCTGCAGTGGCCTGAAGGCATCGTAGCCCCAGTATTCTTTTAATATTTCCTCAGGTGTCAGCAATGTGCTTTGGGGTTAGTCATTCTATATTTATCCGCGCTTCACCAGCACATCGCCCTTTGCCTTGTCTACAAACAGGGGTTTCAGAGCATTATTCCATATCTGGCCTTTCAGTGCTTTATCCTGCATGATCTGTGTGAGCGACAGGCTTGGTGCCCAGAAAGCGCCATCGAAGCTATTGATCTCGTTGAGCCGGAAGAGGGCAGATATCCCCAACTGCAGCGGCGATACATTGAACAGCAGCACCACGTTGGGTTGTAGCTGCTCCCGAAGCCGGTGCCAGGCCATCTGCTGATCGGGCGCAAGGGTGATGATATTGTATTGCTCGGTAAGCAGCCTGCAACCCGCGCCCAGTATGCCTGTCAGCTGTTCTTCTTCTGCGCTGCCGGCACCATATTCGGCCGATATCACCAGCACCGGCCGGGCCTCCATGTAAGTGGTAGCCACAGGCGCTTGCCAGAACACATCTTGCGCATTTGTAATTACTTCTGTATTAATAATATTCATTAACTATAGCTTCTTTAGGCATCTATTTTCCTGCAATTACCTGAATACGGGAAAAAGTTGTTTCTTTGCGCAAATTTAGTTGTTTAATTACGTAATAGCAGGTTGCTCATGAGCGTTTCTACAGTAGATATTAACATTAAAAAGGTTGAAAAAAGCCGCCTGGACCAGGTCGATTTCGCAAACATTCAGTTTGGAAAGATCTATTCAGACCATATGCTCGTAGCATATTATGAGGATGGACAGTGGCTGCAGCCGGAGATCATGCCGTTTCACGAGCTGTCTTTTAGCCCTGCTACTACGTTCTTCCACTACGGACAGGCAATATTTGAAGGCGTAAAGGCTTATAAAGGCCCTAACGGAGAGCCGCTTATCTTCCGTCCGCGCGACAACTGGAAGCGTATGAACAAGTCTGCGATACGTATGGCGATGCCTGAAGTACCGGAACAACTGTTCATGGAAGGGATGAAGACCCTGATAGACCTGGACAAGAACTGGATACCTACCGGCGAAGATACGTCCCTGTATATCCGTCCGTTCATGATCGCTGTAGATGAATTCATAGGCGTAAAACCAGCCGAAAAATTCATGTTCATCATCATCACCAGCCCTGCTGGCCCATACTACAACAAGCCGGTATCAATATATGTACAGGATCAGTATGTACGTGCTTTCCCTGGTGGCATAGGCTTTACCAAGGCGGCAGGTAACTACGGTATGAGCATGTACCCTACACAGGAGATAAAGAAAATGGGCTACGACCAGATACTGTGGACAGATGGTTTTGACCATAAGTATGTGCAGGAAATTGGTACCATGAACGTATTCTTCGTGATCGGTGATACTGTTATCACGCCGGATATCAAGCAGGACACCATCCTGGCAGGTGTTACCCGCGACAGTGTTATATCCCTGCTGCGCGAAAAAGGCATGAAGGTGGAGGAGCGTCCGCTGTCTATAGACGAGATAGCTGAAGCCCATAAGAATGGCCAGCTGAAGGAAGCCTTTGGTACCGGCACTGCTGCATCAATAGCACCTATCTATGCACTTACGTATCACGATACCAAGATGGAACTGCCACCGGTAGAACAGTGGGAAACCGCTAACTGGCTGAAGAAGGAACTGGCCGACATCCGCTATGGCCGCAAGACAGACAACCACGGCTGGGTAGTGAAAGCTTAATTTATAATCATATTTATACAAAAGGGTCGGGCAGGTAGCTGTTTGACCCTTTTTTGTTGACTTAACGTACACCTATGCTGTTAGTTTATGTCGTCGCCGACAAAAAAGTATTTTTTATCGTACATATACTGTACTATTTTCTACAACAACAGCCGCTGTCCTGTCTTCAGACTGACAGCTATTGGGTGGGATATTTAAGCGGTCGGTTGCGCTCCTGAAATGAATACCTCCGCATTTTTCTGTCCTCGGGGAGTCTCTCAGTGCGGATGCCTTGTGCGAAGCGAGGACTCGCCGATATCGGGTGGGCCGGTAATATGGGTAACACATGTGGTCGCCGGGGAGTCCTCGCCAACGCACAAAGCTATGCTTCGAGAGACTCCCCCGGGACAGAAATATTTATACAAAGGGTCGGGCAGGTAACTGTTTGACCCTTTTTTTGTTGACGTAACGTAACACTTGTGCTGTTACGTACCTGTTACGTAACAAAAAGCGTAACACTTCCGGTGTTACGTTACGTGTTACGCTTTTGCTCGGAGAGTTGCCACCCCGAAAGTATATTTATTGTCACTTTTCTACAACATCAGCCGCTGTCCTGTCTTCAGACTGACAGCTATCGGGTGGGATATTTAAGCGGTCGGTTGCGCTCCTGAAGTGAATACCTTCGCATTTGGGCTGTCAGTCAGGAGACAGGACAGCGGCACTTTAGGGTATCCTGTTCGTTATTATCCCCGCACAAGTAGTGTGGCCAATGCGGCCGGGGAGAGCACAGCCAGTTGTGGTAGTGCCAGCTTATAGTCTTTCAGATTGGTTGTGATGAAATAATTGATGTTGCCGTGGTTCAGTGCCGTAAAGTACTGAACAGCATCTTCCTTATCCTTAAACTTAGAGGACAATGCTATTTCGAATGTGATATTATCGGGGTCGGTAAGGGTTGTAAAACTGAGAATGTCTTTGGCCGCTTCGCTGATCCTCGCAGCAGGTAGTTTGTACATGCCGAGAATATACATGATGGTGAGCAGTGAGGAAGAAGAAGTATATAGTTTTATCTTTCCCTGCTCTGCCAGTAAATAGATGTTTTCTGCCGTCTGCCAGTGTGTACCCCTTTGCAGTAATACATCGAGAAACACATTGGTATCTACAAATATATTATATACCATATTTCTCTTTAAGGTAAGCAGCTTTAATATCTTTCCAGTCCATATCTGCAGGTGCTTTGTCTTTCAATAAGCCACTTATCTTTTTTACGGCTCCTTTATCTGCCGCCTGCACGTCCAGCTGGTTAAAATACTCTTCCACCATCTTACTGATGCTTTTCCCTGTTTTTGCAGCAAGCAGTTTGGCCCTTTGTATCGTTTCCTCTTCTATGCTCAATGTCAGCTTTGCGGTCATCTGTTTAGCTTTTTACAAATATACGTATAGTTTTTATTGTACGTATAGCCTATCTTCTGCAATGTCAGCCGCTGTCCTGTCTTCAGACTGACAGCTATCGGGGGGGTAATTAAGTGGTTTGTTGCGCTCCGGAAACGAATACGTCCGCATGTGGGCTGTCAGTCAGGAGACAGGACAGCGGCCCCGGAAGGTGTTACGTTACGTGTTACGCACATATCACAATATCCCCCCATTTCTACCGCTATAAATAATGGCTTTGGCAGATTATATTTGCGTAAATTTTTAATTGACCAATAATGAAGAAAACGTTATTAGCATTAGCGGCCGCAATAAGCATGTTTGGTGCCCGTGCCGACGAAGGTATGTGGATACCTATGCTTATAGGCAAGAACTACGATGAGATGCAGCGCCTGGGCCTGAAGCTCTCTAAGGAAGATCTGTACAGCATCAACCACAGCAGCATGAAGGATGCCATACTGCAGTTTGGCGGTGGCTGCACGGCCGAGATGATCTCTCCTGATGGCCTGTTGCTCACCAACCACCACTGTGGTTACGACGCTATTGCTGAGCTGAGCACCGTAGACCGCAACCTGCTGGATAACGGCTTCTGGGCACATAACCGTATGGAAGAGATGCCTGCAAAGGGTGTTACCGCCCTGTTCCTGCAGCGCATGGAAGATGTTACCGACGAGGTGAAGATGGCTGTAGAAGGTACCCGTGGCGAAGAGTATACCAAGGCATGGGACGCTATCCGCAAAAAGATAGAAGAGCGTGAAGGCAAGGGTGGTAAGTTTGTAGCCAATGTAAAAGAGTACTTCAACGGCAACCAGTACTTCCTGCTCATCTATAAAAAATATACCGATGTGCGCCTGGTGGGCAATCCGCCGCGCAGCCTGGGTAAGTATGGCGGCGATATAGACAACTGGATGTGGCCACGCCATACTGCCGACTTCTCTATGTTCCGCGTATATGCAGGTGCCGATAACGAGCCGCATGTTTATGATGCCGGCAACGTGCCTTACCATCCTAAAAAGTACCTTCCGGTATCTGTAAAGGGTGTGCAGGAGGGCGATTATGCTATGATATTCGGTTACCCCGGCCGTACCAACCGCTACGAGGTGAGCTATGGTGTAGACCTCGCCATCAGCACTACCAACCCTTCTATTGTTGCCATCCGCGATCTGCGCCTCAACATCATGAAGAAGCACATGGATGCAAAGAAGGAAACTTACCTGCAGCTGACCAGCCTGTATAGCCGTATAGCCAACTACTGGAAGTACTACATAGGCCAGACAGAGCAGCTGAAGCGCCTGAAGGTGGTTGATAAAAAGCGCAGGAATGAAGAGAAATTCCTGGATTGGGCCAAGCACACCCCGGGTATGGACGGTGGCCTGATGAGCAAATTTGCCCTGGCGTACGAAGATTATGCCCCTTACGCAAAACATGCAGTGTACTATAGTGAGTGTTTCCGCAGCAGCGCTATGGCCCGTATGGGTGCATCTCTGAAGCCGCTGTACGACTATTACGAGAAGAACGCTACGCCTAATACCGACAGCGTGAAAAAGTATACCACTATGGCACAAACAGCTTACCGTGCTATACTTAAAGACTACGAACTGGGTACTGATAAAGAACTGTTCACCGAAATGAACAAGCTGTACTACCAGAACGTAAACAAAGACCAGCTGCCTGATGTGTATGCCAACGTGATCATGAAGGGGCAGGGTATGGTGCTCGGTAAGACAAAGAAGGATAACAAGCCGATCATTGCTTATAATACGCCGGACGGTTTCAACCCAGGCAACTTCAGCGAGTATACCAATTATGTATACGGCCACACCTTCTTTACCGATTCTAACAAGTTCAACGCATTTATCGCGTCACCGTCGTTCGAAGCGCTGAAAAAGGATGCTGCAGTGATGTATAGCTACAGCTTTGTGAACAACTATACTAAGAACTACGCCCCTAAGGTGGAAGCATTCAGCTACCGCAAGGCAGAACTGGCCAAAGAATATGTACGCGAGATGATGGTATGGAAGAAGGACAAAATGTTCTACCCCGATGCCAACTCTACTATGCGTGTTACTTACGGCAGCGTAAAAAGCTACGATCCGCAGGACGCGGTACATTACAACTACTTCACCACTATAGATGGTCTGATGGCCAAGTACAAGAAGGGTGATGAGGACTTTGACGTACCTGCCGACCTGGTGAAGCTGTACGAAGACAAGAACTACGGCCAGTATGCTGATGCCGATGGTACACTGCACACGTGCTTCATTACCAACAACGATATCACCGGTGGTAACTCGGGCAGCCCTTGTATCAATGGCAATGGCGAACTGATAGGTACAGCCTTTGATGGTAACTGGGAAGCTATGAGCGGTGATATTGCCTTCGACAGGAAGTATAAGCGCACCATAGTATGCGATATCCGCTACGTCCTCTTCCTGATAGACAAGATGGGCCATGCCGGTAACCTGATCAAAGAAATGGAGATACGCAAGTAATTCATTATCAAGATAAAATACAACGACTGCCGCTTCCGTATGGAGCGGCAGTTTTTTTATTGGGAGTTGTTCACGCCATCATAAGTCTGTAGTATAGATGTGTAATCCCTTCATTCCGGAGATCCGTCATATTTACAGAGTGTTACACTCGGTCGTATCCGATTTATGTTCTCACATAGTGTCACCCTGAGTAGTATCCGTTTTGTGTTCTTACATAGTGTCACCCTGAGTTTATCGAAGGGCGGCACGGACACGGAGCGCTAAGCATCAATATCACGTAGTGTCACCCTGAGGAACAGCTGGTCCCGAACGCCTTTTGTCCCTGGGGAGTCTCTCCGCGTGGCTTTGTGCGTAGCGAGGACTCGCCGGTATAGGGCTGGGTAGTAAAGGGCGAATGCTGTGAAAAATCATAATGTGCAGTGTAAGACGAAATCTTATTATAATTAAGTCAAGGAAAACACAACTACTTGACTTTTGCCTTTGTGAGTAAGGTTCCGTCCCCGGGGAGTCTCTCCGCCTGGCTTTGTGCGTAGCGAGGACTCGCCGGTATCGGGCTGGACAGTAAAGTGCAATCGGCTAAAAGTGGGAGATCCAGCCGTTGCAAATGTGTATAACATTTTTTTGGAAACAGCCCCTTCCAAAACGTATCTTTGCACCGCCCAAAAGCAGTTTTTGGGTGCTAAAACCTCTATCAACTATGATGCTATCACCAGCAGAAAACCGGCCGAAATGCCACGGCAAAATTGCCACATCGGCAGAAATGCCCATATTAAAGGTATTTATACCTGTGCTACAATACAGTCTCTTACAAAGTTTACCTCAACAAGAATTGCCGGCAACTATCAAAAAATATTTTATCGGCAGAAATAGCATTTTGCCACCAGATCGGTCAGCCACAGCACACCCGTTCATATGTGCATAAACACATGTATTGCATACCCGCATTTGCATTAAATTGCAACTTGTTTTTAAGATAGTTAAATGGCAGAAGTACAGAATCAATATAACGAAGATAGTATCCGGTCGCTCGACTGGAGGGAGCATATCAGGCTGCGCCCCGGCATGTATATAGGCAAGCTGGGCGATGGCAGCAGTGTGGATGATGGTATCTATGTATTGGTAAAGGAGGTGGTAGATAACTGCATCGACGAATTTGCCATGGGGCAGGGCAAGCGCATAGAGCTGAAGGTGCAGGAAGGCGAGGTGTCGGTGCGCGACTATGGCCGTGGTATACCCCTGGGCAAGGTGGTAGATGTGGTGAGCAAGATCAACACCGGTGCCAAATACGACAGTAAAGCCTTCCAGAAATCAGTAGGTCTTAACGGTGTGGGTACCAAGGCGGTAAACGCACTCAGTAAATATTTCAAGGTAGCTTCTTTCCGCGATGGTCGCACCAAGGTTGCCGAGTTCGAACAGGGGGTACTGACCAAGGAACATAAGGAAACCGATACTACCATGGCCAATGGTACTATGGTCACCTTCCGCCCCGATGAGACGGTGTTCCGCAATTACCACTTCCTGCATGAGTACCTGGAGAACCAGGTATGGAACTATTGCTTCCTGAATGCGGGGCTGCAGTTCAACTTCAACGGCCGCAACTATATTTCCAAGAACGGCCTGTTAGATCTGTTGACGCGCCGTACCAATCCGGAGTCGCTGCGTTATCCTATCATCCACCTGAAAGGGGAGGATATAGAGGTGGCGGTTACCCACAACGGAGATTATGGCGAGGACATCTATTCGTTCGTTAACGGCCAGCATACCACGCAGGGTGGTACGCACCAGGCTGCCTTCCGCGAGGCATATGTAAAGGCCGTGCGCGAGTTCTTTAAGAAAGACTACGACGCTGCCGACGTGCGCCAGAGTATCTGTGCTGCGGTGTCTGTAAGGGTGCAGGAGCCGGTGTTCGAAAGCCAGACCAAGACCAAGCTGGGCTCGCAGTACGTATCTGAGGGCGGGCAGTCTATGAAGGCATTCATTACCGACTTTCTGGGTAAGCAGCTCGACGACTTTCTGCACAAGAACCCCGCCACTGCCGATGCGCTGAAGAAGCGTATAGAGCAGAGCGAGCGCGAGCGCAAGGAACTTTCTGGCATACGTAAGCTGGCCAACGAAAGGGCCAAGAAGGCCAACCTGCACAATAAAAAGCTGCGCGATTGCCGGGTACACTTTAACGATGAACCACCGGCAAAGACCAAGGAAGAGTATATACTGAAGCAGCAGGACAGCACCATCTTCATTACCGAGGGTGATAGTGCGAGTGGTAGCATCACCAAGAGCCGCGATGTGGAGACACAGGCGGTGTTCAGTCTGCGTGGTAAGCCGCTCAACTGCTATGGCCTTACCAAGAAGATAGTATACGAGAACGAAGAGTTCAACCTGCTGCAGCACGCGCTGAACATAGAAGATGGCCTGGACGGGCTGCGCTACAACAACATAGTTATAGCCACCGATGCCGACGTAGACGGCATGCACATCCGCCTGCTCATCATGACGTTCTTCCTCCAGTTCTTCCCCGACCTGGTGCGTAACAACCATATATACATCCTGCAAACGCCGCTCTTCCGTGTGCGCAACAAGCAGAAGACCATATATTGTTACAACGACGAAGAGCGCCAGCGCGCCATACACGAGATAGGCAGCAAGGCCGAAATAACCCGATTCAAAGGCCTGGGTGAAATAAGCCCCGAGGAGTTTGCCCGCTTTATTGGCGACGATATGCGCAAAGACCCCGTGCTGCTGAGCCAGGACACACAGATACAAAAGCTGCTGGAATACTTTATGGGCAAGAATACCCCTGCCCGCCAGGTATTTATCATAGACAACCTCCGCGTAGAAAAAGACCTTGCCGAAGAGCTGGGTGTTGAAATAGGAGCAGAAGCGTAAAGTAGGTACAAGTGAAAGACTAAAAGTTTGTAGTAATGGTGGCCATACCCTGGCCACCATTATTTGTCTTATACGGTCATCAGGCTGCAGCCGCGTAGTGCGCTGTGGTCCATGCGGCCCAGTATCTCAAAACTACCATCGGGGTGAACAATGCCTATGTCTTCGGTGGCTATAAAGGTGCACGAATAGATATTGGCGAGGTCTATGATGTTGATGCACCCGCTACCGGAGAGGCTTACATCGAGCGGGTCGTTAATGTCCCGCACCAGCACCTTCATGGTATTGGTCGGTGTGTAGATGCCCCGTTCCTTAGCATACCCCTGCGATAGTAGTTCCGTCATCCCATATTCAGAATGGATGGCCTGCAGCTGCCATTGTTGTTGCAGGTAGTCGTGCATTTCTGTGCGGGTCATCTCTTTTCGGCGGCCCTTCATGCCACCTGTTTCCATTACTATGGTGTTGTGCAGGGGCATGGGGTACGCCTCGGCAAAGTCGAGCAGGGCGAACGTCACACCCAGCAGTATCACCTTCTGGTTTTGGGTGGTCAGTTGTGCCAGCTTATCGCGCAGGATCTCCCATTCGTTGATGTAAAAGCCATTCTCGGGGTTTCCGCTGGCCTGCATCAATTCTTTGGCCATATACACCAGCGATGCGTTCTTACGCTCCAGGTAAGATGGCAGCAGCGCCAGGATAACATAGTCTGTGGGGCTGCCATATTGCAGCGTAAAGCCATGCATCAACGAGCTGCGGTAGATATCAGCCTCTTTTACATAATGCTTAGACGTCACTTCGCCGGTGGTACCACTGCTCTCGAACAGTAGTTCTGCATCTGTCCAGCTGCCGGTTTGCACCCTGTGGCTTTTAAAGAAAGATATGGGCAGGAAGGGGATCTGTGTAATAGAACCTATATGCTCGGCGTTAATATGCAAAGCGTCGCAATATTGCCGGTAAATATCGTTGTGGGCATGCTGGTAGCGAAACAGCTCCAATGCTGTTGCATCAAATGCATTGCCGGTAACACGTATTATATTTTCGGGATTTATTAACGAGCTGATATTACTCACTTTGTTTAACTTTAATCTATGAAATTGCGGTCTGCCCTTATAGTATCTGGTTGTTTGCTCCTTGCAGCTTGCGAGAAGAATAACATGTCAAAGATACCACAGATCAGCCTTGTAGAAGCAGGGCCAGACTCTGTAAAGGTAAACCTGGACACCGCCTATATTGTCTTCAACTATGCCGATGGCGATGCTGACCTGGGCAATTCCAGCACCTCTGCCGTGTTTGTAAAGGATCTGCGCTACGACACAGGCTATGTGCAGTATGAATTTCCGTATATAGTACCCAGCCTGGAGGACCCGAAGAAGGGCCTTACCGGTACTGGTGCCGTATTGCTGTTACAGCCGCCGCTTACTCCCCGTGCAGACTCTATGCATATGGTGCATGGCGACACCACACATTTCGAAATGTATATTACCGACAGGGCCGGTAACGCCAGCAACCACATCACCACACAGGACATCATCATAAGGCCGTAGTGTTATTACATCACTTATTTCACCACTACAAACCTTGTAGTGAACCAGCCTTTATCGCCCAGTACCGACAGGAAGTACACCCCGTCCGGCAGATCAAGGGTAAACGTAGTATCCTTATTGGTATTGACATCGGATAGTGAGATCATTTTAAAATCGGCGCCGGCGATCAGTACATGTACCAGTTTATCAGCAGTAGATACCAGCCTGAGTGTAAAGCTACCCGAAGTAGGGTTAGGATATAGCTCGATAGCTGTAATGCTGCCCGATGTGCCTGCAGGCACAATGGTAATGGGATATATGGCCGAATAGCTGCCGCACGAATTGGTAACTGTGTACCTGACCGTATCCTGTCCTTCGAGCAGGCCGCCCAGCTTGCCGGATGAAGTAATGAGTGCATTAGCGCCTTTTATACTCCATGTGCCGCCGCTTGTGGAATCCTGCAACTGCACCGTAGCACCAACAGCAAGTACAGATGTACCTGTAATTGGCTTAGCGTAAGGCTGCGGGTTCACCGTTATCTTTTTAATAGCCGATGTAGTGCCGCACTGAGCTGTGGCAATGGTGTACCTTACCGTATCTATACCCGCCTTAACGCCCGCTACAAAACTATCTATAACGGCAGTATTGCCATTGGTGCCGCTCCAGGTGCCACCGGTAACAGTGTCCCTCAACAATATAGTATCGCCCACGCACACTGTAGATGCACCTGTGATGGTACCCGTGAAGGGTGATTTGAATACTGTTATCTCTTTAGTGGCGGTCATCGGGCAATTGCCGGCAGGGGTATATATTATCGTATCTACACCAGCCGACACGCCCGTTACAACACCAGCAGCAGTAAGCGATACATTGTTATTGGTCTTGGTCCATAAGCCGCCGGTGGTAGCATTGGTAAGGGTTATCCGGGCACCGGTGCATACAGTAGCCGGTCCGGCAATAGTATCTACAGGGGTAATATTGTATATCGTTACCTTCTTGATGGCTGTAGCGGTACCACATGCATTGGTCACAGTGTACTTTATGGTATCTGTTCCGGCAGCTACCGGAGTTACTATGCCACCCGAAACGGTAGCATTGCTGCTACTACTGCTCCACACTCCGCCCGATGTGGTATCGGTAAAAGTATAAACGCTACCCATGCACAACGTAACAGTCGATCCGTTTATTACGCCTGCCGATGGTGATATCAGCACGCTTACCACCAGTGTGGCAGTATCCATGCCGCAGGAGTTGCCAATAATATACCTGATGGTATCGGCACCCTGGGCTACGCCCCTTATCCTGCCATTACCCAGCGACGTGGCAAAACCATTGCTGGCACTCCAGGTACCACCCGGTATGGTGGCGGTCAGCAGAATAGTATCCAGTTTACATACGTGCGATGGGCCTATGAGCGTACCGGCATCAGGCTGGGCCGTTATTACCACATCTTTACTGCCGGAAGCACTGCCACAGGCGTTGGTGATATTATATTGTACGGTATCGAGACCAGCAGTAATGCCGGTGGCAATACCTGTTGTGGCTGTTATGGTAGCATTGCCGGTAGTTGTACTCCAGACACCACCTGTACCGGCAGAGGAGGTGTATGTTGCCGGCACACCTGCACACAGGTTGGCAGGGCCGATGAGTATGCTGGCATCGGGCAGTGTATCTATGTTTACTGCATGTACTGCCTGGTAAACCCCGCAAACAGTATTGATGGCATAGGTAACGGTGGCCATGCCCTGGGCAAGCCCCTGCACACTACCTGCACTGTTCACCGTAGCCAGCTCTACATTACTTACAGACCATGTGCCACCTGCAGATGTATCGGTAAGTGCTACAGCAGAACCTGCACAAACAGCGTTGGGGCCTGATATCTGACCGATAACATAGCCGGTGCCTGGCGCCACATGTATAGTAAGCGTATCGAAAGAAATGCCGCAGAACGAAGTATACGTGTAGCTGATGCGGGCATTTCCCGTGGCAATACCGGTAACAAAGCCTGTATTATCTACCGTGGCCACAGCTGCATTGCTGCTGCTCCAGTTGCCACCGCTTACTGTATTGCTAAACTGAGCCGATGCACCTGCGCATATATTGGTGGTGCCGGCTGTTATGGCACCCACATTCACCAATACGCCAGTGGTCACCACGTGGCGGGCAAAATTGGTATCGCCCTGGGCTACAGTATAATACAATATGGTATCTACCCCGGCAGTTATTGGATATACCACACCCGTATTGCTAACAGTAGCGATGGCGGTGTTGGTGCTTTGCCAGTAGCCCCCCGGCACCGATGCAGTGAGCGTTACCGGGCTACCGGCACAGGCTGAATCATTACCGGATAAAGTACCTACAGGCGGCAGCGGGTAGTTGCGGATGACGCTTACATAAGATGAGTTGCCGCTGACAATTACCAGGTCGGGTTTGCCATCGTTATCAATATCCGTCCAGGCCATACCTGCAGGATTGGTACCGGTAGGTATGTCTGCCTTAGGCGCTAAAGATGCCGCAGTAATGCTACCCGGAGTAGCTGTATTGCGGAATACAGATACATTGGCAGAGCTGTAATTACCTACTGCTATATCGGTCTTGCCATCACCATTTGCATCCGCCAGCGCCAAATCTTCCGGCACTATATTAGTGGCAAACGTAGAGCTAGCAGCAAAAGATAATGCGCCGCTTACGGTGTTGGTATTCCTTATTACAGATATATTCTGGGAGCCGGTATTGGTGGTTACCAGGTCGGTGCTGCCGTCGCCATCTATATCGCCACCGGCTATACCTGTAGGTGCCGTACCCGTGCTGATGGTTATAGCAGAGCTGAAAGCCAGAGACGCCATACCGGAAGCATTGTGGTATACAGATATACTATTACTGTTATAGTTGGTTACGGCTATCTCGGCTTTATTGTCATTGTCCAGATCGCCTACGTATATCTTATACGGCACAGCACCGGTGGTAAGGGATAACGGTATGTCGAAAGATGATGAGTTGATAGAGCCATCTGCCGACAGGTTACGTAATACCTTGACCGCGTTAGTGCTCTGACTGATGACAGCAATATCGGGTCTGCCATCCATATCAAAGTCGGCAACGCCGAGGTCTATCGGGGTGCCACCTATACTGTAATCTACGCGGCCGGCAAAAGATATGCTGCCTGTTGTTGAGGTGTTCCTGTATACTGATATCGACGAGCTGGTGGCCGATGTATTGGCCACAATGATCTCTGGTTTGCCATCGGCGTTAAGGTCTGCCATTTTTACATAATGCGGCCCAAGCCCCGTGGCATATACAACGGGCGATGCAAAAGTAGCTGAGGATACCGTGCCCGTGCTGCCTGTATTGCGGTACACATACATACTATTAGGGCCGCTGTTGGTCACTACCATATCGGCCCTGCCATCGCCGTCCAGGTCGCCGGTATATACGCCTATAGGTAGTGCACCAGTGGTGAAATTGACCACCGGCTTAAAGTTTATGGAGTCGGTCATTAGCCCGGTATTGGTATAAGTGGGCAAGAACGCTTCAGGCGACCATGCAGTGAAGCCTGTGGCTATGCTAGTGACAGATATATGATCGTATTGTGCTCCTGCAGGTACAGTAACGGTCAGTGAAGTGGCACTTGCTGAGACCACAGTACCCTTTATATTGCCGAACAATACGATATTGCCCGATGCTGAAGGATCGAGGTAGTTCCCCGCGATAACTATGTTACTGCCCGGTGTTGCAACATTGGGGGTAACTGATGTAATCGCCGGTACATTGGCTACGGTAATAGTATCGAAAACAGTGGTACTGATACCGCAGAAATTGGTGTAAGTGTATGATATGGCAGTGGTGCCGGGTGTAATACCTGTGATCACCCCGCTGTTATTTATGGATGCGATGAATGGGTTTGCGCTGCTCCAGGTGCCACCGCCGGGGCTGCTGCTCCAGTTAGTGGTAAGCCCTGTGGCCACTACAGATGCACCGGTAACAGGCGCAAGCGCAGTAGCGCCGGCGACGGTGATGTTAGATCCGCTATTAGTGCCAAAGGTGTTTATGGGTGATGCATTGATCACCCGGATGCGATATTGTGTGCCCGGTGTAGTGCCGGACGGTATTGTGGCCGTAATTGGTGAAGTACTGCCGGAGCCAATAATGTTGGTCGTAAAATTGTTTGCGAAATTGCCCAGGTTGTCTGACAACTGCACCAGGAAGGAACCAGTAAATGGACCTGTATAGGTGAACGGTACACTAATGAAATTGGCCACATTATTGCAGTACGGGCCATACGATAGCGCTGTGGTGGTGATGGTTGGTGCCACAGGCACTATCTCGCCCGTGCTGAGTATGGTGGCGTTGAACAGATAGCCGCTGGTATCGCGGAAGCGCACCTGGCTAAGCTGGCTTGCTGTGATGCCGGTAGTGCCCGTACCTATGTATATACGCCCGCGAGTGCCCGTGGTGCCATTCCAGGAGCCATTCCAATTGTTGATGGTGAGTACTTTGCCAGCTGTCCAGGCTATGGTGCTGCTGGCAGCAAACTTGATACTGTGCAATGTGTCTGTACCCAGATCGATAGTGGAGTTTTGCGTGAGCGCCAGCGTGCCGAACGTGAACACGACAGTTCGCGCTATACCGGAAGTGCTAAGGGTACCACCGTCAAGTGTATCGGGAGCACTATTGGTTGCTGTTGTGCCGGATGCAGGATTGAACCTGATCTCTCCCTGTGATATTTTAAGACCACCGGAAAAGGTATTGCCGGAGCTGGTAAGCGTAAGGCGACCGCTCCCTGTTTTAATTACAGTGCCAGTGCCGCTGATCACGCTCGTTTGGTTGGAGGCATTGCCCCCGAATGTAGTGTTTGTAGCCTGGTTGATAGTGAGCCTGGTGCCATTGAGAAACAGCGAATTGGTGCTTGTTGCTGCTATATTGCTACTGAGTTCGCTGATGGTTTGGGCAGCATTGCTGAGGCTCACGACCAGGTTGCCTGAAGTTTGAATGAACGTAAGAGGGCCTGCGCTTAAGCCAGAACCAGAACTTACCGCCAGCCTGCCTGCCCTTATTGTAGTTCCGCCTGTCCAGCTGTTGCCTGTGCCTTGTAGTGCCAAGGAGCCGGTGCCTTGTTTGGTGAGCATACCCGTGCCTGATATGTTGCCGGTAATTGTGAGGGTAGAGGTACCCGCGGCAGTAATACCTGCATCGCTGGCCAGGTCTACAGCACCATCCCAAACATAGTTGCTCCCGCTGAGGTTGATGAGGGCACCCTTGCCGGTGGAACTGTAATTGTTGCCATTGCCATTCAGGTGCAGTACTACATTGCCCATACTGAATGTTGAGCTGGCAGGTGCCGCAAGGTATAGCTGGCTGTTGCTGTTGATGGTAATATCGTTAGCAGGGGTGTTGCTGATGGCAGTAATACTATCCAGCTCCAGTATGCCGCTCTGTGTGCCGTCGGGAGCGCCTACAGTTATGCTGCCTGTAAAAGTATTGGTGCCACCCAGCTTCAGCAGGCCACCATTAACGCCTGTTGAGGCAGCTGCATTCCATGTGCCGCCACCCAAAAAAGTAAGTGCTGCTGAGCCACTGATAGCTGTAGTGATATTGATAGTGTTACCAATGCCCGTGGTAGTACCCGCACCGGTAAGTATGTTCTTACTACTGCTACCCACGTTCATGCTCATGGTGCTGGCACCTGATCCCTGGGTATTTTGCAAGGTAAGCCTTGACACATTGGCAGCAAAGTTGGATAGGATGACATTTGAATTTGCGCCAACTGTAGCCCCATTGAGTGTAAGCACACCCGGAGTGGATGGCGAACTATTACCGATGATCAATGCATTGGTACGTGATGAGGAAACTGAGATAGCTCCTGTGGCATATGTCCCACCGGCAGTATCCATATGGATACCTACGCCTGTAGTAGCCGAAGTAGGGTTGGCATTGAACTGGGCCACAGCTGTGGCACCGGGCACCACACCACCGGTCCAGTTGGCCTGGGTAAGCCATGCACTACCTGTAGGCGATGACCAGATGACCTGGGCATGTGCACTAACAGCCGTAAGACCTACAAGTGCAGTTAATATTGATAGTGCCTTATTTATTAATGAGTTACGTTTTGTTGTCATCCGGGTAATATTTTGTCTTTGCTACACTTGTCTATACACAATACCTTCTAAGGCCACCTTTTTAACAGGCAACAATATGGGGCAATTTACACATTCAAAGATAGTGCATTTCGTGGGCATATGACCCGACCAGCCGTGCACTGCCGGGCAATAATGACGATGTTATGAACATGGCATCGATTTTATACACGCTAATGCGAAAATATTATAGCTATGAACGATAAAACAAGAGGTTTGAAAGCCATGGTAGAAAACCTGAAATGGTGGCAGGTAGCGCTGTTAGCCACCGGCATATCGCTATTGGGCAGGTTATCGGGTGGTAAAATGGATGTAGAGCAGAAGGTATACACCAAAGAGTTGAAACAGGCACCCTGGGCGCCACCGGCGTGGTTGTTTGGTCCGGCATGGACGATCAACAATTTCTTCCTGCTCATGGGCCTGAAACGTATGCTGAAGAGTGAAGACGTACCCGAAAAGAAGAAGCTGCTCATCCTGCAGGCATTTATATGGGTGATCTTCTTCTCCTTCAACTATGTGTACTTCAGAAAGAAGAGTACCGTATTAGCAGCCCTGTGGACAGTAGCCGATGCCGTGCTGGCGGGTAGCAGCCTTTGGCTGGCACGCAAGGATAAACAGACAGCAGGTACCTACGTACCGCTTGCCGGGTGGACAGGCTTTGCCAGCACCATAGCCATTTACCAGGCACTAAAGAATAAAGATCAGGCGTTTGGGGGTGAAGGCGTTGCTGAATTAGTTGTTTGTTGTTCTGCCAGTAAACTTGACAGGAAAATGGGCGTGCGCAGCAATTATTTGTGCGCAACTATCCAGGCTACCTATTTGTGGCAATGTTATGGTTTCGCTTTCCCCATGATGTATCCGGTAGTGCCTATGCCAGGTAGTATCGCCGGGCGTTTGATAGGCTATGCTGGAATCACAGCTTAGTGCTGTTATCTCACTAAAACGGATAACAGACGGCAGTGTAAATACTTCCTTAGTATATACAAATTGGTTAGATACCAGTACTGTGTCAGAAAGATCATATAACATGAGTAGCGTTGCTGCCAGGCAGAAGTACCTCGACATCCACCGGCCAAGTTTCGGAATGTCTATTTGGTCCCGATAGCTAAGGTGGTCTATGATCTGGATATGGTGTAACGGGTACATTAAACGGACGAGATATATAGATAGTAAGGGGAAGCCTAAACCCGCCCCAAACAGGGCACAATAAATAAATGAAAAAAAGGTCATTTCCCTGAACACGCTGTAATGGGTAAACTGTTCAAGCACGTAAATATCAATGTCGTTGATATAAACGATAAGCACAGCAGCAATGCCGAATATGTAAAAAAAGCATCCGAGCCAGAAAACCGGTCTTAACCAGAACAAGATCTTTGCATAACGGGCTGACTCGTCGCCGGTATAATTTCCCATCAAAATTGGATATGGGAAAGAGTTGGTGATCAAAAAACTGATGAATTCACTAAAGGCATGTTCCATAGATGCTACGATCAAGGGTGGATAATAACGCTTTGCGTTGAAGCTTTAGCAAGAAGGACCACAGCATAGCCATGGTCCCTCTAAAAAATCATAATTGTCTTAGCTTATTGCTCCGAAAAATACTTGTGGAAATATGGTATTGTTTCAATGCCCTTGAAGTAGTTGACCACATCGTATTTCTCGTTTGGTGAGTGGATGTTGTCATTGTCCAGACCGAAACCGAGGAGCACTGTTTTGAGGCCAAGGGTACGCTCGAACAGGGCTATGATCGGGATGCTGCCGCCACCACGTGTTGGTATCGGGTCTTTGCCGAAGGTGGTCTTCAGTGCCTTTGCAGCTGCTTTGTAGGCGTGACTGTCTGTAGGGGTAACCACAGGTTCGCCGCCATGGTGAGCTGTAACCTTCACCTGTACGCCAGCCGGAGCGATAGATTCGAAATGTTTAGTGAACAGGTCAGATATTTCACCCGACACCTGGTTAGGCACCAGGCGCATAGATATTTTAGCATACGCCTTTGATGGCAGTACGGTCTTGGCACCTTCGCCGGTGTAACCGCCCCATATACCGTTCACATCCAGCGTTGGGCGGATGCCGGTGCGCTCGAGCGTGGTGTAGCCTTTTTCGCCCCATACCTCTTTCACGCCCAGTTCGTCAGCATACTCTTTCAGGTCGAAAGGTGCATCGTTCAGGGCTTTGCGCTCTGCCGCTGTAAGTTCCTGTACCTTATCGTAGAAGCCAGCTACTGTAATGTGGTTGTTCTCGTCGTGCAGGGAAGCGATCATTTTGCAGAGGATGTTGATAGGGTTGGCTACAGCACCACCATATACACCACTGTGCAGGTCGCGGTTTGGGCCTGTTACTTCCACTTCCATATAGGCAAGGCCACGTAGGCCGCTTTCTATAGACGGGTGTTCCATGCTGATCATTGAGGTATCAGATACCAGTACGATGTCGGCCTTCAGTTTTTCTTTATTGTCTTCCAGGAACTTGCCCAGGTTGCTGCTGCCCACTTCCTCTTCGCCCTCTATCATTATCTTCACATTGCAAGACAGGGTGTTGGTCTTAGACATTACTTCCAGCGCCTTGATGTGCATGAACATCTGGCCCTTATCGTCGCATGCGCCGCGGGCAAATATCTTACCATCTTTAATAACCGGCTCGAACGGACCACTATGCCACAGGTTCAGCGGATCGGCGGGCTGCACATCGTAGTGGCCATAAACCAGCACTGTAGGCAACGCAGGGTCTACTATCTTTTCGCCAAACACTATAGGGTGACCGGCGGTAGGGCATACCTCTGCCTTATCGCAGCCTGCTTTCAGCATATGTTCCTTTACGGCTTCGGCACAACGGGCCACATCGCCTTTATACTTACTGTCGGCACTTACAGAAGGTATGCGCAACAGGTCGAGCAATTCATCTAAAAAACGGTCTTTATTCTGATCTTGATATTCTTTCCAGGCTTGCATGTTCGTTTTATTTTAGGGTTCAAAAGTAGGGTATAAAGTGAAAACTTGTATGAGCTATATCATGACTCGGCACCGAGGGATTTTTTTTAATTAATTTGCTATATAGTTCAAGTAATATGCTTTAAGTGGTATATTATATAAATAATTGTGTTCTTTTACAACATATATCAGCGCCAGGAAATGGATTTGAGACCAAAGAAGATATTTAATTACAACCTCGAGGTATTACGAGGTTGCGCTGCACTTGTAGTAGTATTGTCGCATATTGTAAGTCACGGTCGTGTTTTTAATCCAAATATTACCCTCGGGGTACTAAAGCTGATGCGACCACCGGCACACCTTGCTGTATTGATCTTTTTTGTTTTGTCGGGCTATGTTATCGGTATCAATCATAAAGAACCAATGGCTGGTGGCGACATCAGTAAATACTTCCGCAAGCGGTTTTTAAGGATATATCCTATTTATTTTATCTGTACTGCGGCTGCATTTCTGCTGGCATTGCCAAGGTTTTCCTGGGGTGAGGTGATCTCTAATTTTACCCTGACCCAAAACATTCTCTATCCCCGGTTTCAGGAAAACGTGCCAGCCTGGTCTCTTAACTTCGAGGTACTTTACTATATCCTTTTTGTTCCGGTATCGTTATTTGCCATCAGAAGTGGGGGCGTGTTCATCTTGTCAATGGTCATAGCTCTTGCGGGGTACTACCTGCCTGTAAACCCGCTGTTGCCCGGTTATGCGCTTGGCTTTTGCTTCTGGGTATCTGGCCTGTGGATAGCCCGTAATTGCAGCGAGTTTGCCGAAAAAGTGCGATTGTTGCCCACCATGTTCTATTTTTTGGCGATTGAGAACATACTGCTCTATAATGGCTGGGTAACAAGGATACTTTCTTTGGTCAAAGTACCGTCTATGATGAAAGGGAAATTCCTGGCCCAGGAGATCATCCAACTGAACGATGCTATATTATTGCCCTTCTGTTTCATCATCATTATTTGCTTATCGGGCATAACTATGAAGTATAAGAAGGTTGTATTTCTGTTGTTGCAACTAATACCGCTGGCGATACTTGCCATTGCGGCAAGACACGGGCATCTGCCTGCACCATTAAAAGTAAGTGCGGCTTTACTGGTAGTAGCCGGCATATTGTATTTTGTACCGCTCAACGAGACGCTCTTTGTTAAGGCCGGTCTTTGGCTGGGTAGTGTATCCTACGGCATTTATATCTGTCATTTTCCCATCCTGGTCTTGTTCGGTCGACTACCATTCGCTGTCGGTAGTAAGGTGGGTTATGGAATAGAGGTTATCATTTACCTTGCCCTGACATTGTTAGCAGGCTGGTGGCTGGAAAAGAAAGTACACCCGTTTTTAAAAGGCTGGCTGGAACGTACACTGATGCGTAGTAGTAAATAATGACAATTTTATAGTCTTAAAGTAGACCTGCCCCTTTGTCGCAAACCCATGATCATTTGTCGGGTTTGGCCGTTGGGGTTATCAACTATTTCTCTGAGATTTGCGCTATCACATAACAAACAAGGATATGGGCAACATAGTATTATTCATGCACTCATCGCTCGATGGGTTTGCAGCAGGCACGCAGGGAGAGATGAACTGGATACACGTAGACCAGGAATTGTTTGACTACGTGGAAGAACGCATTGCGCAGACAAATACTGCGTTGTATGGCCGCAAAACCTTCGAGATGATGGAAGGCTACTGGCCTACGGCAGCAGACCAGCCAGGTGCCACCAAGCACGATAAAGTACACTCTGCCTGGTATAAGAATGCCCGTAAGGTAGTGCTGTCGAACACGCTGAACGAGTCGGATTTTACCAATACTACGGTTATCAATAAAGATTATCCTGTAGCTATAAAGGAAATAAAAGCCAATACGACCGGCGATATACTGGTGTTTGGCAGCCCAAGTGCCACACACGCCCTGCTTGCAGAGAGCCTGATAGACGAGACGTGGATATTTGTGAACCCGGTATTGCTGGGCGATGGTAAGCCGGTATTTAAACACATAAAAGAAAGAGTGTCCTTGCAGTTGATCAAGACACATACGTTCAGTTCGGGCGTGGTGTGTTTGCAGCACCTGGTGAAGCGATAGTTGTTGAGCGTAACACGTAACATAACAGTATGGGTGTTACGCTTTTGTTGTTTGACGCTCGTTTTAATATAGCTTCTATTGGGATTTGATCCTTGTAGAGGAGGTTATGATCGCATGGCCTCGCTGTCTTTTTCTATCACCAATATCTTGCTATGAAAGGGTGTACTGCCCGCTTCTTTTATCTGGCTCTGCGGAAAGTGGTAGGAAGGACTGAGCACGCGGCTTGGTGGATGATCGAGCATATAGCGGTTCAGCACTGATTCGTCGTGCCAAAGCGGCATTACGTTGTTTGCCATGTCCTGATCTACCATAGCTTTGCATGTATGCGTCATATTGACGAACATGTTTCTATTAAAGGAAAAAAAACTGCCACCATAGTAATTTTTACCTGTTGCATGAGCTACGTAAGCTGTAGATCTGTTGTTGCCGTCGAAAGTTCCTGGTTTACTGTAAAACCAATAATGCTGTACTACCACGGCTTTATCTATTATTTCAGTGCCTATCGTGTTGCTTATTAAGGAGTCAGCATCGATATATATTAACTGCTGACCTTCTATCTGATCCATATATCTATCAAAAAAATGAAAGCGATACAGAGTTGGATATGGAAAGGGATGATGCTCGATCTTGAAAATTCTGTGATGTACACCCGGTAGAACGATATCCTGGTCTGTAAAGATGTGGTAGGTTTTTTTATTTTTTTGGCAAAAATGTTCTTCAAGAGAGCTGATAAGTGGTTCTACATATACGCGATA
This sequence comes from Chitinophagaceae bacterium, assembly GCA_947455215.1. Classification (GTDB taxonomy): domain Bacteria; phylum Bacteroidota; class Bacteroidia; order Chitinophagales; family Chitinophagaceae; genus Flavipsychrobacter. Next base: position 25,976 of record CANGNA010000007.1, on the reverse strand, counting down.
TTTGTTGGTTGCCACGATTAATATACCTAAATGAACTGAATGTTTCTGCGGCTCATTCAAGGTTTTATCAAAAACACGATAGTAGTTAAAGAAGTGCCCCTTTTTATAAAGCCCCGTATGAAAAAGTAGCTTCTTCGTTTTTCTCTTCAGTCTATTTTTAATATTTGCTTTAGTGCTTTCGGAAGTTTTTCTATTCATACATCAAACATAATAAATTGTTCAATATATTATATTTAGAATTTTGGTGATATTATTGACTTTAGTACTTCTATAAAATACTGAGAGAATACCTATTTATATCTTCTTTAAAGATAATACATGCATGAATACAGCTGCCGGCATCAGGAAGCCCGCCAGGTAGGTGTAGGGGAATAGACCAAACCCCTGGCTGATGATGCTTTCTTGTTTGTGCCATACCTGCGGGTAGTAGGCATGACTGATAAAAATGAACACCACTATGGCCAGTGTGCAGAATCCTGCTATGTTCCACAGGCGGAGTACCATATTACTTATGGCTTTCCTGGTATAGGCCAGCCAGCCCACCAATGGAGCCGTAATGCCGATCACCACATCGAAGTTATACCCCTCGAAACTGGCCTCTTTGGGTATCATACCCTTTACTGCCAGGCCCAGCAATAGCAGCTCTACTGCTATACGGAAGCTCTGGAAATATACCGGCCAATGTGCAGGTACGGCGGTTATCAACTGCCTGTTGCGGCCGCTTAGAAAGAAGAAGCCGGTAAAAGCAAATGCGGGAAATACCAGGAACAACGGCACCCTGGGCGGCATGGCCGTGCTGTTATAAAACCCTGTTACTGACATAACAGTAATAAACACCAGCCATATGGCCAGTACTGCTACAGCCCGCAGCACTACCTTATTTTGTTGTGCCTGATCGGCGAAGGCACGCCTGGCTGTAGCCCTTACACCGAGGACGAGGATAATTGCAATAACCGCCGTAAGTAGTATAAAACCTGTAGCTATCATGATATAAAGATATTTTACAGGCAAAACTATTACCACATGCCGGGCTAAAATTATTCAAAATTGCTATTTTGCTTTGTGTGCCTACCGGATGACCACTTTTTCAGTTACTGTGCCATCATGGTTTGTTGCGGAAAGCAGGTATATGCCGGGTGCCAGTTCCAGCTGAAGGTCTGTGTTAGTATAAGTGTTTGTGTTCATCACCACACGTCCCGCCATATCGGCGATAGTGATGGTAGTAGCCTGCTGTTGCGATGAAGCAACATTGACATTGAATTTTCCACTGCCGGGGTTGGGGAATATATGCATATGCATATCGGCTACAGTTATATTAGCAATACCCGTAGTTGTGCCGAATCTCATTACCGTGCATTTAGAGGTTACAGTAGCGTCGTTGAAGGAAACATAAGGTATACCGTTCCTGCCCATGGCCATTGTGTTGTTGTAGGTAGATGAGGGCGAAAAGCCTGTACTGCCCACTGCTGCCCACGAACCACCGATGAATTTCATTACAGTAGCTTTGCGGCTGTTATTGATGTCTTCAAAGCCCAGGTAAGGAACTCCGGTAGTATCTACAGCCAGCGATACCCAATTACTGTTGCCCAGAGCGGTGCCTATCATCTGCCAGTCTGTGCCGTTGAACTTCATCACTGTTGCGGGACCACTATAACCGTCAGAATAGCTCGCATAGAGTGTGCCGTCGGGGGCAATAGCAATATTGGTGTATTGTGTTTGCGATGTAGTAGAGAAGCCCGGAGTGCCTACATTTACCCAATTGGTGCCATCATATTTCATTACTGTGGCTTTAAGCATATTGCCCGCATCTTCGTAGATAACATAGGGTGTGCCGGTAGCATTTATAGCTATGCGGCAATACTGTGCTGTACCTGCTGAAAACCCGGTAGTGCCTACAACATCCCAGCTGGTGCCATTGTATTTGATAACAGAAGCCTTGCCGCCGCTGTATACCACATATGGCATGCCTGATGCATCTAAGGCCATAGCCACGTTGATAGCATTATAGCCGGGCGATACACCCACACCGCCTACAGGTGTCCAGCTGCTGCCATTATACTTCATCACGGTCACTTTGTTGGAATCAGATTCGTCAGAGTAACATACATAGACACTCTCGTCATTGGCTATTGCTATTCCAGTATAGTTGGCTTGTGCCGCAGAAAACCCTGTGGCACCTACCGGTGTCCATGTGCCACCGGTATATTTCATTACTGTGGCCTTGTAGCCATTCAGTGAGTCGCTGTATACCAGGTACGGAACGCTGGAATTGCTTACAGCCATTGCCGGATACCTGGTAACGCAGCCTGTAAAGCCGGGGCTGCCCACATTGGTCCATGTTTGTGCAGCGGCATGATCTGTAATACCAATAAGTGCGATCGAAAACAGAAGGCTGAGCCTTTTTGCAGGACGGAAAACTTGGCACAATGCGTGCCCGAGGTTGAAGGGTTGTAACATGTTAGTAGATTTCAAGGTTGGTGATAAAGACGGCTAAGATAATATAAAAGGTTTGGCATTCAGCCATCTTTATGTTTTCCGCCATTGCAGGGGGCTTACCCCATATGCCTTGTGGAATGCCTTTATGAAGGAGTTGGGGTATTCAAAACCCAGTTCTGTAGATATAGCCGAAACGGGCAGGGTAGTGTGCTTTAGTAATACACGGGCCTTATCCATGCGTACCTTTACCAGGTATTGATAGGGCGTTAACCCATATACGGCCTTGAACATCCTTAGGAAATGAAATTTAGACATGGCTGTTTCCCTGCATAGTTCATCCAGGTCGGGCTCCCGGTCGTAGTGGCTGTGTATTATGTCCTTGGCCAGTATCAGCCTGCTGTATAGTTCTGCTCTTACGGTGGCATTAAGGGCAGGCAGGGCTGCTATCTGCCGTTGTGTTTGTTCATCAGTCTTCAGCAGGTGGGCCGTCATATTGGCCAGCGTTATATCGAATTGTGTCTTATCCTTAGCCTGTGCCAGCAGTTGGGTATAGCCGGTCAGTACCTCGTCTTTGCCATATAGCTGCGTAAACAGCCATGGTTGTGCGGGTGATGTGGCAGTACCATCCAGTAACTGTGCCTGAGGCGTGGTAATATCCCGGGCTACCTCGTTAAAAAAGTCTTTATTGATATGGATGTTGAAGGTCTCCGTCTGTTGCAGGTTGTCAATAACAAGATCGTACTGGTCGCCGGGGCGGGTAAACAGGAAGCTGTCAGTCTCTACCTTATAGTGCCTGCTGTTCACCTTGCAGTAGCTATGCCCGCTTACATTCATGAACAATGAGTACGGACTTTCCACACCTGTGCGGTAAGCCTCGCGGCATTTTACGTTCAATGCTATATTGTTCCACTTGGGGGCCGCAGTATCCGTGGCGTCATTTCTGAGCCTTCTTACCCAATCCAGGTTCGGAAACTGTTTTGATAGCATAAGCAATTATGTAATGTCTTACCCTCTTTCTCCGCGCTGTTTATCCGCTCTCACTACACCAGTTCCTTCAGCTTCTCCACCACCGCATCCACTTCTTCCTTGGTATTGTGCTTGCTGAATGAGAAACGGATAGGCACCATGCTTTCAGATTTACCGTTGTGGATGGCCTTGATGACGTGGCTGAGCGAGGTGGCACCACTGGTACAGGCACTGCCACCGCTTACGCAGATACCCGCCATATCCAGGCTGAACAGCAGCATGTCCGACTTCTCGTTCTTAGGGAAAGAAGCATTAAGCACTGTGTACAGGCTACGGCCCTCAGCATCGCCGTTAAAGGTAACGCCCGGGAAGTTGGCCTTCAGCTGTGCTGCCATATAGCTCTTCAGGCTCTGTATATGAGCGCTGTCGGTAGTGTAGTTTTCTGTGGCCATTTCCAGGGCCTTGGCAAAACCTATGATGCCATACAGGTTCTCTGTACCGGCACGCATATTGCGCTCCTGGCTGCCACCATTCAGGTAAGGCTTTATGTGGATGTTCTCGTTCACATATAATATACCTACACCCTTAGGGCCATGGAATTTATGTCCGGCACCGTTCAAAAAGTGTACATACAGGTCTTTCAGATCAAAAGGGTAGTGGCCTACGGTCTGCACGGTATCAGAATGGAAGATGGCATCATACTTGCGGCACAGTTCGCCTACAGCCTTAATATCCAGCAGGTTACCTATTTCGTTGTTGGCGTGCATCAGGGTCACCACGGTGCGGTGGGGGCTGCCGGTCAGCAGTTCTTCCAGGTGGGCCATATCCACGTGGCCGTTGGGCAGTATGTTCACATAGCTCAGTTTGGCCTGGCCGCTGTGTGCCAGGTATTCTACCGTATGCAGGGTAGCGTGGTGCTCCAGTGGCGATGTGATGATGTGCTTGCAACCCAGGTCGCGAATGGCGGCATTGAGGGCCGTATTTGTACTCTCGGTACCGCCCGAAGTAAAGAATATCTCGCCGGGATTGGCATTCAATATGCGGGCTACACTCTTGCGGGCATTCTCTATAGCCATCTTGGTCTCGCGGCCATAAGAGTATACAGACGAAGGATTACCGAACTTTTCCGTCAGGAAAGGCATCATAGCGGTCAGCACTTCGGGGGCAAGCGATGTAGTAGCAGCATTATCAAAATAGATCCGGCTCATTAATATATCGTGGTTTTTTGTGTTGGAATTTGCAAATTTAGAGTTTTTCATTGGTTTTATATAGTGCGCTGGTTCAGGCAGTTGTTAATATGCTGTGTTTTGCGCTCACCTGCATTTTGACGTATCTTTATCAATTATTAAAATAGCCCGTTTAAAGTGTGCTTTGCGCCCTCAGCCTGCTCAATACCTTTGCGGCTCTTTGCGATAGACCTTTGCGCTCTTTGCGTTAAACCCAAAGCACACTTCCAGGCGTAAGTATCAATTATGAGCGACTACATTTCTTTTGAACAGATACCTTTCGGCAGCGATAATTTTGCCGATAACCCCGAGCCACGGTGCCCTTGTGTGCTGCTGCTCGATACCTCTATCTCTATGGGTGGCGCGCCTATTGCCCAGCTGAACGACGGCGTACGCACCTTTAAGAACGAACTGCTGCAGGATGCCCTGGCCACTAAAAGGGTAGAGGTGGCTGTTGTCTCCTTTGGGCCGGTAACGGTCGAGTCCGACTTCCATACAGTACCCAATTTCAATCCCCGCTACCTTGATACTACAGGCGATACCCCCATGGGTGCAGCCATAAGCATGGGCATAGATATGGTGGCCCGCCGCAAAAAGGAGTATAAAGATGCCGGTATATCGTACTACAAACCGTGGATCATACTGATAACCGATGGTGCCCCTACTGACGAATATGCCCGTGCTGCTGCCAAAGTACGCGAGGGCGAGGCCGGTAAATCGTTTGCCTTTTTTGCCATAGGTGTGGAAGGTGCCAATATGGACATCCTGAAGGAGATATCGGTACGCGCCCCTATAAAGCTGAAAGGGCTGATGTTCCGCGAGTTCTTCCAGTGGTTGTCTGCCTCAATGAAGATGGTATCGAGCAAGAACCCCGGCAGCCAGATCAATTTATTACCACCTACCGGCTGGAGCGAACTATGAGCTGGCAGGTTATAGGTAAGAGTGTAAAAGGTACATCGCACACTGCTACAGGCAACGAATGCGAGGATGCCGCGCGCTTTGATATAGTGCAAGACGAGAACGGCGATGATGTGCTGCTCTGCTGCGCCAGCGATGGGGCAGGCAGTGCCCTGTATGCCGCAGAAGCATCGGCCACGGTAACGCAGGAGGTGGTGAAGCGGATGGCAGCCTGGCTGCAGTCGGGCAAGGAGCTGGATGAAAGCGCTGTATATGCCGTGCTGGAAGATGTGTATGACATACTGCAAAAGCAGGCTACAGCCGTAGAAGCCGAACTGAACGATTTTTCCTGCACACTGCTGGGCTGCTGCATAGCCCCTGCACAGGCCATCTTCTTTCAGTTGGGCGATGGGGCCATAGCCAGGCTTACCGACAGCGGTTATGCCCACATATGGTGGCCCGATAACGGGGAATATCAGAATGCCACCTCTTTTTTGATAGACGATCCCAACTTTGGCAGCCTGAAGATATTGGTGCTTGATGAGCCGGTAGATGAAGTGGCCCTGTTTACCGATGGCTTGCAGATGCTGGCCCTCAACTACGAACAGCAGCAGATACACCAACCTTTCTTCAACGCCCTGTTCCCGTCCCTGCGACTGGCCGATGCCGCTGAAAAACGCACCATCCTGAACCGCCGCCTGGAAGAATACCTCGACAGCACAGCCATCAATGCCCGCACCGACGACGACAAGACACTACTCCTGGCCACCCGGCTAAAAGCGTAACGTAACATAAAGTGTACCGCTTTTGTGTTACGCGCTATGCTTTTGTCTACAGAGTGTCACCCTGTCGTTGCCATAGCTGTATGTATGTTATTGCTATTCTTTATAATATCAGTCGCTGTCCTGTCTTCAGACTGACAGCTATCGGGCGGGATAATTAAGCACACTTTCACAACAATCAGAAAACGAATACGTCTGCAGGTGGGCTGTCAGTCTGAAGACAGGACAGCGGCGCTTGAAAACAGACGTAACGCAACACTTCAAGTGTTACGTCTTTGCCTGCTATAATTAATACCTTTGCCGGGCTTAATACATCAATGACGTTCCACGGTTCAGATAATATGCAGTATACTACCTCCCGAGAATTGGGCAGGGGTGGTGAGGGCGTGGTATATGAACTGCAGGGGAACGCTGATATGGTATTAAAGCACTATACCGAGCCGCTTACCCCGCAACGGGTGCAGAAACTGCACAAAATGGTGCTGATGCGCAGTCCTGCCATAGATGCCTATGCTGCATGGCCACAGGCACTGGTGCGCGATGCCGGTGGCAGTGTGTGTGGTTTTATCATGCGCAAGCTGTCGGGGTTCATGCCCTTGCATATGATCTTCAGTCCGCTGGACCGGAAGCGTATGTTCCCCGATAAGGGGTACAACTTCCTGGTACATGTGGCGCGCAACCTGGCGGTGGCCTTCCACAAGCTGCACGAGGCAGGGCTGGTAGTGGGCGATGTGAACGAGGGCAATATCCTTATCAACGCACAGGGTATGGTGGCCTTTATAGACTGCGATTCTTTCCAGGTAAGGGGCGATGACGGCTATTTCTACTGCGAGGTAGGTGTGCCCCGTTATACCCCGCCAGAACTGCTGGCACTGCAAACCTTTGAGCAGGTGGTGCGCACTACCAATACCGATGTGTTCTCTATGGCGGTACTCATTTTCCAGTTGCTGTTCCTGGGCAGGCACCCTTTTGCCGGGCGCAATAAAACAGCGGCAGATATAGACGAGGAAACGGCCATCAAGATGCGGGAGTTTGCTTATTCCACCTCGGCCAGGAAGAAGAAGCTATCGCCCCCTAAGGATAGTTTTGATATAGCGGCGCTTACCCCTGCGCTCAGCAACTACTTTCACCAGGCTTTCGAGACCAATGAACGCCCTGCCGCCGCCGACTGGGCCTGCGAGCTGGATAACTTCCTGCTGCAAATGGTGACCTGTGGGGAATCGAGGATACACGTCTATCCTTCGGGGTTGCAGGGGTGTCCCTGGTGCGCTTTCCGCAAAGAGCGGGGCATCATGTACTTCCTCGATGATAGTTATTTCAATGCCAATAGCCGCTTTGGTGATATAGACCAATTTGTGAATGGTTTCAGGGTAGAGCAACTGCACCTGAAGCCTTGGGATGAGTCGTATTCTGTGCCTGCTGTGGCACCTGAGCCTGTTTCCCGTTCCCAGTATATACAAATAGGGTTGCACTGGGCTTTGGCGGTGGTATTGTTTGTGGGTACCTTATTGCTGGTAGCCAATATACACCTGCTGGTAGGGTTTATTGCCGCGCCTGTTGTTACCTGGCTCTGGCATTATAAAATAAGCCCCACCCGCAAAAGTGCCAAAGAGGCTGTTATGAACGCCATGGGCGAGGTGGTGAGGCTGAGCGACCGGTATAACCAGCTGGTAGAGCTGTACAATAATCCGCCCGATCTGCAGGCCTACAAAGCGGGTGTGGATAGGCTGGCGCAACTGGTGCTAAGCTTCCGCAAGCTGCCCGAAGAACTGTACAAGCTGCAACAGCAGAAGGAAAAAGAACTATACGATGAGCAGTGGCATATGTACCTGCGCCAGTTCGATATACAGTCGCACACCATACCATCGTTCGGTGCCGCTAAAAAGAATCTGCTGCTGAGCGCCGGCATCCGCAATGCTGCCGATATATCCCTGCTGCTCACCCAGAAGGTAGCAGGCATAGGCCCTAAGAATATCCGCGTATTGCTCGACTGGCAGCTGCAAATGGCCAATGGCTTCAACTATATACCCGAGCAAGACCGCCTGCAACGTGGCTTTACACAGGTATCGGTAGATATAGAGAATATGAAGGTGAAACTGGAGCACCAGATAAGGGTAGAGTACCAGGCACTTAATCACCATAAGGTGAACATCAGCAATAAGCGGCCACTGATACAAAGCCAGATAAAAGACATCCTCACTGCCAAAGCCGAGGCCGAAGCCTATTTGCAATCGCTGAATGCTTACAGGAAGTATATATAGTGATACCTACAGATAGTTTTAGCTAATGTTATTGCCCCGTAGGTGGCAAAAGGTTTGTAGATACAGGTTATAAATAAACTCAGTGTGCCGTAGGTACACAACAATTGGGAAGGAATGGCTAATCTGTTTTAGCCGCTTTCGCATTCTCCTCCTTATATACATCGGCCAGGTACAGGTGCTTTAGTTGTTCGTAGAATGAATGTTTATCTATCAGCACAGCTATGGCGCTCGAAACCAGCCCGGCCAGCATCAGGTGGAAGATCACATTGTGCCTGTCGGTCATTTCCAGCACCAGTATGGCCGATGTGAATGGCGACCGGGTAACCCCTGTAAGAAAAGCTACCATGCCCGATAGTACAAGTATATTAGTATCTACCCCGGTAAGGCTGGCCAGCTGTGCTACAAGTCCGCCAATGGTAGCCCCTGCGGTAAGCGCCGGAGCAAACACACCGCCTGCACCACCTGTAGTGAACGATAGCACAGGACCTATCATCCTAAGAATAGGTGTTACCCATCCTTCCGATTTATCTTTCTCGAACAGCAGCCTGGTCATCTCTTCCTTACCCGATGCCAGTATGGCATGACTTACAAAATAGGCTATGGCGGCAAACACCAGTGCACAGCCTATAACATACAGCAGCTCGTACTTGCGGCTTTTAAAGGTGCGTTTCCACTTCATTACCTGCACTATCACCTTGCTCATATAGCTGCCACCGGCACCACACACCAGTGCCACCAGTATCACATAAACAAACACAAATGCAGATGGGCCATTCACTACGGGGTAGCCCAGGTATAGGTACGGACCAATGATGGCCTGCGCCGTAAGCCCCGCAATAATAACCGATGTGAATATGGCCGTTTTAAAGAAGCTGATGTGTGTTTTGGCCAGCTCTTCTACTGCAAATACCACACCGCCCAATGGGGTGTTAAAGGCTGCCGCCAACCCTGCCGCCGCCCCGGTGATGATCATATTGCGCTTAGATACTTTGGGCCACGAATCGGGGAGCAATTGATTAACCTTCCTGAATATACTGCCGGCTATCTGCACCGTTGGCCCCTCGCGGCCTACGGCACCGCCACCTATCACCATCAGCATGCTGCTCAGTATTTTCACCACTATTACCTTTATGCTGAGGAATTTTTCTACAAGCTGATTATACCGCGGGTTGGCCAGCTCTATAGCCGCCATTACCTGGGGTATGCCGCTGCCTGCGGCCTTTGGTTCGTAACGCTTCACCAACCACCATGCTGCTACAAAACAAACTGGTGTTACTATGAACAGGAACCAGCTATGCTCATGTATAATAGTCAGAGACAGCTTTTCCGACATGGCAAACAGCCTGGCATAGACAATAGCCACAAGCCCGGTGATGAGCGATGCTATCCAGAAGGGAAATGCCTGTAATACAGCCATACGTACTCTGCCCTTATAGAATTTGCCCATCGCCAGCCTGAACCAACGGTCGTAGCTGTTTTTTTCTTGCATGGTGTGGTGGTTTTGTGTGCAAAGGAAAACAATAATAGCCCCGCGTGGGGCTATTACATTAAACATTTTCGGTTGTTATACTTACCGTGCATTATAACAACACGGTATATATGTCGATGGCTACATCATATTACACGGATCGTAGCCCACTATCACCTTTTGCTTGTCCCATACCTTGCCGTCATCTCCCTTCAGCTCTACGTAGTATACACCCTTTATATCGTTCACAGAATTAAAGGCTACCAATACGGTGTGGCCTTCTTTATCTATCTGGTCGTTGCCATAAATTCTTTTATATACATCGCCATTCTCTTTCAATACGGTTACTATCATATGCTTGGGGGCATTGGCGTGTTTCCACTTTACCACCACATAAGTTGTTGCTTTACCATCGGCTACCATTACGGGCATACCGGGCTTTACGCTGGTCTCGTATTCGGTAAATATATCAGGCACCTTGCTGTGCCTTTCTTTGGCTATGAATTGCACCAGCTCTTCCGATGCACGCGGGTTGTTATGGTCATAAACAGTATTCAGGCAGTGGCGGTTGGTGAAGTGCCATACAGCCGTTTGCCCCAGCGATGTGCTCACCTGTTGCTCCTTCATATGCTTCATGGTCTTTACCAGCACACTGTCTACCCGGCGGGCAAGTGTGTAGTTCATATTGCGGGCAGGGCACCGGGCATAGCTCTTGCCGCAATAGGCAAACACACTCATCTTAGCCGTTTCCTTAGGTACTATAGGCACCGTTTCTGTACCCATGGTCACCAGGTCCTGGTAGTTGGTATCATCCGGCTGAAAGATCATTGCGGGGTCTACCGTCATTAAAAGCGTATCGGGAGAATTGTTGGTGATATCCAGCTTCAGGCAGTTCTCATACAGTCCGCCTGCAGAAGTAGCCTTTACAGATACCAATTTGTTGAAGACCGATCGCCGGAGCGTGGTATTGATGGTGCGCGACTGAACTGAATGTGTGGCAAAGAGGGATAAAAGCAACACATGAGTTACAAAGATGTTTAACTTGTTCATACGTTGAATATTAATGGGTACGGTAAATTAAGAAATATTTCTATGAATTGCTAACATTTTCATCACTTTTTTTGCCTGTCATTTCCCTACTTTTGCGCCACTAATGAACCTGGAAGTACTACAGGGATTATACCAGAACGATATCCGGCTGAAACAAGTAGCCGCCGGGGTATCTATGCCCGGTCCCAAGATCCGCCTCTATCTCGATAATCTCAGGGGCTCATCCATCAACTTTATTGCTACCGGTTTGTGGCAGCAGCTCGACTTCAACCATGTCTTTATCCTGAACGATAAAGAAGAGGCCGCTTACTTCCACAACGATATGGAGCATCTGACCAAGGCGCTGGATATCTGTTTCTTCCCCGATTCATTCAAGCGCACAGGTGCCTTCAACGAGCTGAACAGCAGCCATGTAATGCTGCGCACAGAAGCGCTCACCAAGTTTGCCGGCAAGAACCCTAAGAAAAAAGTACTGGTTACCTACCCCGAAGCCTTGTTCGAAAAGGTGATCAACCCGTCATCTCTCTCCGGTAATATGATCCACATAAAGGTGGGCGAGGAGATAGAGGTGGAAGCCCTCATGACACAGTTCGTTACCCTTGGTTTTCGCAGGGAGGATTTTGTGTATGAACCCGGCCAGTTTGCCATGCGTGGCGGTATCCTCGATATCTATTCCTTCGGCAATGAGCATCCATATCGTATAGAACTGTTCGATAAAGAGGTGGATAGCATCCGTATCTTCAACCCCGAGACACAGCTCTCGGAGCGTAAGTTGCTACAGGTATCTATCCTCCCTAATATAGAGACCAAATTTGATGCGCAGGAGAAGATATCCCTGCTCGACTTCCTGCCCGATAATACCATTGTATGGGCCAAAGACCTGCAATTTACCATTGGCCGTATAGAAAAGCTATTGGGTGATCTGCCCGATAAGATGGAACTGGGCCAGGTAGCCATAGACCACGAAGAGGAACTGATCCGCGAGATATCCCGTGCCGACTTTGAGCAACCGGGAGAGTGGGCGGCGAAGATAAAGAACATGCACCTGGTAGAGTGGTACAACCATTCGCTGGAGAAGATAGCCGGTAATGTGGATGCAGCCTTTAAGTTTGCTACCGACGAGCAGCCGGTGTTCAACAGGCAGTTCAATATGCTGATAGCCGATATGCAGAAGCGTATTGCCGAGCATTATACCGTATATATGTTTGCGGAGAACCCCAAGCAGTTGGAGCGCCTCCGCAGTGTGTTCGACGACCTGAATGCCAATATACCCTTTGTGCCCGTTCCCACTGCCATCAGCAAGGGTTTTATAGACCACGAGAAGAAAGTGATCTGCTATACCGATCACCAGATATTCCAGCGCTACCACAAGTACAACCTGAAGCAGGCCTACAGCAAGGGCAAGGCACTTACACTGCGTGCCCTGAGGGAACTGCAGCCGGGCGACTTTGTGACGCACATAGATCATGGTGTGGGCCGCTACAGTGGCTTGCAGAAGATAGAGGTGAATGGCAACATGCAGGAGGCCATCCGCATATTGTACAAGGATAACGATGTGCTGTATGTGAATGTGAACAGCCTGCACAAAATAACCAAGTATACCGGCAAAGAAGGTACTGTACCCCGCGTAAACAAGCTGGGCAGCGACGCCTGGCAGAAGCTGAAGAACAAGACCAAGAAGCAGGTAAAGGATATTGCCGCCGACCTGATAAAGCTCTACGCCAAACGCAAAGCATCAGAAGGGTTTGCCTTTACGCCTGATAGTTATATGCAAACGGAGCTGGAAGCGTCGTTCTTCTACGAGGATACGCCCGACCAAAGCAAGGCCACTGCCGACGTAAAGCGCGACATGGAAGCCCCTGCACCTATGGACCGACTGGTGTGTGGCGATGTGGGCTTCGGTAAGACCGAGGTGGCCGTACGTACTGCCTTTAAAGCCGTATGCGACAGCAAGCAGGCAGCAGTACTGGTGCCTACCACCATATTGGCCTACCAGCATTACAATACCTTTAAAGAGCGCCTGAAAGACTTCCCGGCCAATGTTGATTATATCAACCGGTTCAAATCGGCCAAGGAGAAGAAGGAAACGCTCAAGCGCCTGGAAGAGGGTAAGATAGATATTATTATAGGTACACACGGCCTGCTGGGCAAGGATGTGAAGTTCAAAGACCTGGGTGTGCTGATCATAGACGAGGAGCAGAAGTTTGGCGTAGGTGCCAAGGAAAAGCTACGCGAGATGAAGGCCAACGTAGATACCCTGACCCTCACCGCCACGCCTATACCACGTACGCTGCAGTTCTCGCTAATGAATGCCCGAGACCTGAGCATCATCAACACCCCGCCGCCCAACAGGCAGCCCGTACATACCGAGGTGCTGGTGTTCGATGAGTTCGCCATCCGCGATGCGATCTATTTCGAGGCAGAGCGCAACGGCCAGGTATACTTTGTGCACAACCGCGTACAGAGCCTGCCCGAAATGGTGACCCTGCTCCGTGGTCTGTGTCCCGATCTGAACATAGGCATGGCTCACGGACAGATGGAAGGCCACCAGCTGGAAGAAGCCCTGATGACCTTTATAGAGCAGAAGTACGATGTACTGTGCTGTACCAATATAGTAGAGAGTGGTGTGGATATATCTAACGCCAATACCATCATCATTAACAATGCCCACCAGTTTGGCCTTAGCGATCTGCACCAGCTGAGGGGTAGGGTAGGTCGCAGCAACAAAAAGGCCTTCTGCTACCTGATAGCGCCGCCTATGAGCCTGTTGCCTGGCGATAGCCGCAAGCGCCTGCAAACGCTGGAACAGTTCAACGAGCTGGGTAGTGGCTTCCAGATATCCATGCGCGACCTGGATATACGTGGTGCCGGTAACCTGCTGGGCGGCGAGCAGAGCGGCTTTATCACCGATATAGGCTTCGAGATGTACCAGAAGATACTGGCCGAGGCTATGCGCGAGCTGAAGAGTGGCGACTTTAAGGAGGTATTTAAGGAAGAGATGAACCGCAAGATGGACTATGTGACAGATTGCACCATAGATACCGACCTGGAGATACTGATACCCGATACCTATATCGAGAATATCACCGAACGCCTGTCTATCTACACCCAGCTGGATGATATTGAAGAGGAAGAAGAACTGCAGAAGTTTGCCGCAGAGCTACAGGACCGGTTTGGCCCTATACCACCGCAGGTAACAGAACTGTTCACCACCATACGCTGCCGTACCGTGGCCTGTAGCCTGGGCTTCGAAAAGCTGATACTGAAGAACGACCAGATGCGCCTGTACTTCATCAGCGACCCGGACTCTACCTATTACGAGTCAGACACCTTCAACTATATTCTGGACTATATCCAGAACCGCACCCGCAATGCCCGCCTCAAACAGGTAGGCAAGAACTTCATGCTGGTCGTAGACCGCATCAAGAACATGCAGGATGTGCTCTTCTTCTTAGAGGGTATGGTGAAGAAGGATGTGGTGAAGGGGTAGGTTTTACTGACATACACATAGTGTCACGCTGAGCTGAGTTTATACTGAGCTTGGCGAAGTATCGAATGAGCGACACGGTCATGGGCCACTAAGTAACCGATTCCGCCATTGTTGGTGTGCTCACCAATACTCAGCACAAACTAGCTATTGATCAATTTGCCAATAATATCATCGCAATAATGTTATAGTGCCTGTCAATGTATGTTGTTTGTCGGTATAGTAGGTCAGCAGGTAGTTATAGCAGCCCAGATCGCAGTTTTGCTGTTTGTAAGTGCCATTCCAGGCCTGGTTGACCTGGTCGGCAGAAAACACCATTTCGCCCCAGCGGTTATAGATATGGAAGCCGTATTTGCTAAGTGCAGGGCAGGTGATCACGGGTTTTAGTGCATCGTTGAGGCCGTCATTGTTCGGCGTAAAAGCGCCAGGCACCGTGACTACGCAATTGTTGCTATCGCAACCGGCAATTGTTACGGCAGCAGCTATCGTATCTGTGCCACCGCAAGTGCGTTCTGCAATTGCCTGAACACTATAGTAACCGCCACTGCCATAACTATGTATTGCCTGCCCCGATAGGTCTGCATTATATTGATAAGCGCCGTCTCCAAATGCCCATGCCAGGTTGTTGATGCCGGTGGTTGGGGTCAGTTGCAGGGCAATAGGCTTATCCGCACAGCTATCTGTAACGGTAATTCTCCATGTCTGGTCACTGCTTATAGCCGCCGGCACACTTGCCGGAAGCCCCAGTAGACCCGTTCTGGGGAACAGTCCGTTGTTGGGTAGCAGCACCGCCTTATCAATAAATGTGCAGGCTGGGCCGGGTTCGTTGGGTTTGTCTATTGCAGACAACCACGATTCACTATTGATGGTAACGTATATTTTGTTGTTTGGTCCGCATTGTAGTGCTCCTACGCATTGGTTGTTGTAAGAAGAGGATATACCCGCAACAACGGTCGATAGTGTTGTCATATTCGCCTGGTAGATAATGCCCGAAAATCCTGCATTGTAGTATACTGAAAAATAAAGCTGTTGGTCATCTGGCGAAAATTCTATGCCGTAGGGGTGGTCTATAGTAGTTATGGATTTGTTGTCCGCTACAACACCCGAGCAATTATCAAAGTCAAGTAGATCTATTTTATTCTGCGCATAAATAGCCACGGCTATTTTATTTCCGGCATTGTTCATCTTCATATACCCCATAGTGCCGTCGCCGTCGGGTTGCGGTGCGGTACTGTGAATTGTTCCTGCCGTGCTGACAACCGGCGTGGACTCCAATCCAGCCCAACCCAACTCATAAGCCTTAAAAACGTTGTTATTGCGTTCATGGATCACTATCCAGTATCCACTGCCATCCTGTTTTCTGGCTACTGCCAGCCGTTCCGTGGTGTTGGTTTGTACCAGTATATTTTTTTGCCCGGATATAACTGCGCCCAGTCCGCCTTCACGGGTCATATCCACAACGGAATAGCGGAATCCGTTACCTGCTCCATTAAACGTCTCATCTATGGTAAAGACAACATATTGCCCGGCTTTCCCCGGGTAGGGTACAATTGTTACACCCTGGGTCGATGACGTGCTTGCTCCACCGAGCAAGTTGGTACCGTTTACCATTGTATCGTTATTCCTGTTCCATATGGTAAGTCCATTACTGTAAAACAGCAATTCACCTGTAGCCTCGCCCGATACACTGGCACAACCCTCTATACTCACTCCGGCATTCCCTGTTAAGGCTGTTACTCCCGTCCCGTTGAAATTGATCCCGGCTCCATTCCCAAACAGCCAGTTATTGTTTTGGCTTTGGGCACGCAGGGCGTAGGGAATAATTACCACGATAATGATCAGCAATGGAGACAATCCTTTAACTATATTCTTTACACATTCCAGTTTCACTGTGTAATGCAGTTTTGTTTATTACTTATTTAAAATAGTTAAACAAATTTATACATTAGATAAATATAAAAGGATTAATCATTGTTATTCAAATCATAAATTCGTTTATGATGACATGTATGGTCGTACCTCATTTCATTCATTCAAGCTTACGTATTCTATTCAGGTTGTTATTTTTTTAAAGAGCAGTTTAGTTCACCCAATAAAAAACGATATACGTTCACGCCATTGTTGGCGCTCCCACCAACGCCCCCTCAACTAAACCCAACCACTTCAGCCACCGGCGCAGGCGCCACATCTATACCCTTATCATTCAGTATATGCGCTACCAGTTGGTCGGCAAACGATACTATGCCTGCCTGGTTCAGGTGTACGCCATCGGTAAAATGCGCTTCGGTGTGGGCAAGCTGTAGCAGGCGTATACCAAACTGCTGGGCCAGTTCCTCCAGTACTGTATTGAAGATAGCTACCTGCCGGTTCATATCGTAAGAGTAAGGGTAGGAGATGCCCTTGTGAAACTCCGGTATCGTCAGCAGGGTAATAGCGCCGTTACCTGCAAGCAGGCTGGCCTTTATCAATACCTGGTGCATGGCCATCCTGTAATCTGCCACCGGTACTTTTTCCTTTATATCGTTGGTGCCAATGAGGATGGTGGTGATGTTGGGTCTTGTGTCTTTAAGCGCCGGAAAGTGGGTGTCCATATTGCGGGCCAGGTCTATGGCCTTAAACCCGCAGGTGGCGTGGTTGATCACGTTCCAATGCCTGTTGAGCCGGGTGCTCAGCTTGTCGGCAACAATTTCGGGGTAGCCCAGGTAGGTGCGTGCGCCAATAGTTATACTATCACCCAGGGCCAGATAGGTTTCCCAATTCATTATTTATAAGGGTTTTGTGTGTTACAATAATATAACCCGTGTTTAGATATATTATTGTGTAACGGGCTGCATTAGTGAAAGATCACCACCGTTATCAATACCCCAGATTCTTACTGAACATCTTTTCGCCTGCTGTTATAGACATATGCAGGTGGTTCTCGTCGGGTGGTATGGGACAGGAATACCCGTCAGAGAAAGCGCAATACGGGTTGTAGCATTTGTTGAAGTCGATCAGCAACTGCCCGTTCACAATATCTTTTATGGACAGATCTATATAGCGGCCACCTGCGTAGGTGCCTTCGTAATTGGTGCGGTCGTTAAAGGGGATAAAGAGTTCGTCGCTGCTGGGCTTGCCACTCATCATGTCTACCATCTGGTATATGTGCAGCGTTTGGGTGGTATCCTTTATCTTAAAGGTGATGGTGCCGTACTCCTTGAATGGCTTTTGCTTGCCGCTGTGTGTATTGATAAGGAAGGGTTGGCTACCGGGGTTTACGGTCACATCTCCCCACGCGCAAAAAGCGCGGTCGGCAGGGTAGAAGTGCATATACTTTACATCGCCGGGCTTTATGGGGCTGCGTGTATCGGCCAGCAGATCTTTGGTATACTGCTTTTGCCACGCGGCAATGCTGTCTCCGTATGTTTGTGCACATGCGGAGACAGTAATGGCCAGCGATGATATGAATAGTATTCGTTTAAGCATTTTGTGGTGCAGCTTCTGCTACTTTTTCAGGCCTCATTTGCGGGAAGAATAGCACGTCCTGTATCGATACGTTGCCTGTCAGCAGCATGGCCAGCCTTTCTATGCCTATGCCTATGCCCGCTGTTGGCGGCATGCCGTATTCCAGTGCGCGCAGGAAATCGTAGTCTATGAACATGGCCTCGTTGTCGCCACGCTCCATATTGCGCACCTGCTCTTCAAAGCGTTCACGCTGATCTATAGGATCGTTCAACTCGCTATACGCATTGGCTATCTCCTTACCGTTGATGATAAGCTCAAAACGCTCTACCACACCTTCTTTGCTGCGGTGCTTCTTGGTCAGCGGACTCATTTCTATCGGGTAGTCTATGATAAAGGTTGGCTGCACGTAGTGCTTCTCGCACTTGCCGCCAAATATCTCATCTATCAGCTTGCCCTTGCCCATAGTGGCATCTACCTCTATGTTCAGCGCCTTACATACTTCGCGGATGCCCGCTTCGTCCATATTGCTGATGTCGAAACCGGTATGCTCGTGTATAGAATCAAAAATGCTGATGCGCTTATAAGGTGCCTTAAAGTCTATTTCTACGCCATTTACTACGCTTACAGAAGTACCGTTGGTTGCAATAGCAGTCTGTTCCAGCATCTGCTCTGTAGTGTCCATCATCCACAGGTAATCTTTGTAGGCTACGTAAAACTCCAGGATGGTGAATTCAGGGTTGTGCGTGCGGTCCATACCCTCGTTACGGAAGTTACGGCTGAACTCGTATACCCATTCAAAACCACCTACTATCAGCCTTTTCAGGTACAGCTCATTGGCTATACGCAGGTACAACGGCATATCCAGTGCATTATGGTGCGTAATGAACGGACGTGCAAGTGCGCCACCCGGTATGCTCTGCAGCACAGGAGTATCTACCTCCAGGCCGCCACGCTCGTTCAAAAAGCCACGGATGGCATTCTTCATCTTGGTGATGCGGGTAAATGTATCGCGTACGCCGGCGTTCACCATCAGGTCGGCATAGCGCTGGCGGTATTTGAATTCCGGATCGGTTATCTCGTTGAACACCTCGCCATCCTTCTCTTTAGGGGCCGATGGCAGCGGGCGCAGGGCCTTGGTAAGCAAGGTGAACGACTCGACGTGTATCGATGTTTCACCTGTTTTGGTAATGAAGCCATAACCTGTAATACCGATGATGTCGCCCAGGTCTATCAGGCGCTTCCATACGGTGTCGAACATGGTCTTGTCTTCACCGGGGCAAAGCTCGTCGCGCTTTATATATATCTGTATGGTGCCGGTAGCATCCTGTAAAACAGCAAAGTTGGCCTTGCCCATATCGCGGCGGCTCATGATACGGCCGGCTATAGATATCTGTTTATACTGCTCTTTAGTCTCTTCGGAGTAACCCTTTTTTATTTCTGTTGCGGTGTGTGTTATTTCAAAAAGGGGGGCCGGGTATGGGTCTATGCCCAGTGCGGCCAGTTCCGCCAGCTTCTCGCGGCGTATTACTTCCTGTTCGCTAAGTATTGATTGCATGGGTGCAAATATAGTCTAAAGTCGTAAGTCGCAAGTCTAAAGCTGTGCTGAAACAACAAGGTTGTGGGGATAAGTCGTAAGTAATACGTCGCAAGTCGTAAGCTGTAGTTGTAGAATTATATTTATGTCAGTGTATAGCACATTGCCCCATTCCTGCATAGCCGCATTCTGCTCACGAGTCCGTACTTTCGAAGTGCTACTTTTGACTTATGACTTACTACTTTTGACTTTGGATTATTTCTTCTCCGCCACAGCCTTTATGTTATTCACCGCCTTCTCCAGGTCGGGGCCTATGGTCTTTTCCAGGTTGGTGAGGAACACCAGTGCATTCCAGGGGTAAGCGTAGTGGTTGGTAAAGCTCATGGTAGCTTTGCAGCCGCCCGGTGCATCGTCGGCCCTCAGGCTGCCATTGGCTTCCATATTACCGGGCTTCACCAACGTAAAGGTGAACTGTAGCTCGTTGCCATTAACGGCCGTGTTCTTTATTATCGCTTCGCCCGTTTTGTGCTCGTCGCCTATCCAGTGGTAGGTGCTGCCGGGTGCTCCATCGGTGCCGGTAAACTCATTCTTCATGCTGGTATCCAGCCTGCTCCATGGGCTCCAGTTGGGCCAGTTTTTGAATTTCACCATCTGTTCAAACACCACTTCTTTAGGGGCATTGATGGTCACGGAGCGGGAAACGGTGATATCGTGTGGCTGAAAAATACCCAGGATGAGCAGGGCTGCAACTACAATACCTACCAGTGCCAGGCAAAAACGAATGAATTTCTTTGTGAACATATGAAGCGGCAAAATTATGCAAAACAGGTGGTAATAGATAGCATTACTGAAGATGGCACGGTTTTATAAACGACTTGGTAAAAATTTTAAACACCATGGACAAACTGGAATTAAAAGGTAAGTGGAACGAAATGAAGGGCAAAGTAAAACAAGCCCATGCCGACCTTACCGACGACGATCTGAAATACGAAGAAGGCAAAGATGATGAACTGCTGGGCCGCCTGCAGCAAAAGCTGGGCAAAACCCGCGATGAAGTCGTAGATTGGCTTAAGTCGCTGTAAGTAGGATTTTTTAAAGGTTTTATGGCCGGGAGCAATGTTCCCGGCCTTTTAGTTGGGGTTATACCAGTTATACATCAAAAATGGGCATCGTAAAAGGTACCTAATACCTCCCTCTCCTTTGGAGAGGGCCGGGGTGAGGCTCAACAGGCGTGCCGGTCTTTAACGTCTAATTGGGGTTACTTGTATTTTTTTGCAGGATTTAATGATGTATGAAAAACAGAGGTAATAACGATTCGCTTTTTCTTTTTGTTTATTTTATACACAATAACATAAGGAAATACTGCTACTCTCACCTCCCGAAACAGGCCATGCTTGGTGGAAAACAACTCAGGATTTTGCAGGATCTTGTTTATTCTATCAAGTGCTGTTGCTCTAAATCTGTCGCCTAAGCCAAATTGCTGGTCTTCATACCAATTGTATGCTTGAAGTAGTTCCTGCTTTGCTCTGTCAGACAATACTAATTTAAATAGGGCACTATTTTCCATATCGTCTCTTCCTCTCTGAATCAAATGCGGCATTTAATTCTTCCAATGTAACACCCTTATCAGAGCCATTTTCAACTGCTTCATATCTCGCTTCCATTTCGTTCACAAAACTTACATCGTCCCACCAGTTTTTACTTTGGTCAATTTCTAAAATGGCCTGTACCCTACGCAGAGAATTTTCATCAGCCAGATCGATGTATTTTTTAACTTCTGCTCTTAATATTTCCGTAGCCGTCATCACTATTTCTGTTTATTCAAATTTACAAATTTATCAGCAAAGATGATGAAATGCTGGGCCGCCTGCAGCAAAAGCTAGGCAAAACCCGCGATGAAGTGGTTGATTGGCTTAAGTCGCTGTAAAAAATAAGCCCGGGAACGTTCCCGGGCTTTTGTATCAATAGTTCATCAATAGCTGGTCATTTATTCAGGCCAGATAATGTTCAGTGTCTTTTTGCAGTCGGGGTGCAGGCTCACTACCACCGGGCAGTTGCGGGCGGCTGTTTCTATTATCTTCTTCTCTTTATCGGTATACGGCCCGCTCTCCGGAAAACTCATATTCACCTTTATCTCGCTGATGCGGCGCGGATCGGCAGCCATTATTTTCTCTACTTCACAGGTCACCCCCTCTATGTTGATGCCATGCACATCGCAGGCAATGCCCATAGTGGTTACCATGCACGATGCCAGTGCTGTGGCCACCAGGTCGGTAGGGGAGAATCGCTCGCCCTTGCCGTGGTTGTCTACTGGTGCGTCTGTCTCTATGATGCTGCCGGAACGCAGGTGGGTGGCTGATGTACGTAACTGACCGGTATAGACTACTTTAGCTGTCATGGCTCGTTTGTTTTTGTTAAAATTGGATGTATTATCGTTATTCAAAGATAAAGTTGTAATTTAGATTCTGAAGTAATTAAAAGGTGTAGAAGATACATATTTATGGTCTGCATAAAAAGATCTTTACGGGTAATAGCGGTACTGGCATTGGTCGGTAGTGCTGCGCATGCCCAGCAGATCACCTTCTCTTCAGACTCTACCAAAACAGTGCAGCAGGCACCTCCACCTCCGCCACCGGTAAAATTAAAGGCGCCAAAGGTAAAGCCTATACTGCACGAGATGAGTTTTGGTATGCGCCTGAACACCAACGGCTGGAGCTTCTTTACAGACTATGGCAAGGCTAAAGCTGCCGACCTGAAGAAGGCCGATATGTTTTATAACTTGATGTATCTGCAGGCCGAATTCACAGAAAAGAAAGACCCTAAAGAGCAAAAAGTAGCTGCCCAAACACTCACCAACAAAGGCAGCAGCAACTACATATACGGCAAGATCAATAATTTTTACGCCTTAAAACTAGGTGCAGGTTTCCGTAAGCTGATAGCCGGCAAGCCCGATCCGGGCTGTGTATCTATCCATTGGGCCAATACACTCGGTTTTTCGCTGGGGATGCAAAAGCCATACTACGTAGTTGTAAGCGGCTCCAACGCTATCAAATACTCCGATGTAGATAAGGACGATTTCCTTAACCGTAATGTGATCCGTGGTGCAGGTGGCTTCAGCAAGGGCCTGGGCGAGATGGTCTTCATCCCCGGCGGACATGTAAAGTCGGCACTGCATTTCGACTTCTCTACTAACCGTAAGAACGTACTGGGTGTAGAAGCCGGCGTCAATGCCGAATTCTACTCGCAACCCATAGCGCTCATGGCCAACGAAAAAACGGTCACTAACTTCATCGATCTGTTTGTTTCCTTCCAGTACGGCAGAAGGTGGTAACCCTTTCGGGTAAACGCCAAAATACAAGAACCAAATTTCAAAAGCTAAATCCGGTGGAGCCTGAACCACTACCTTGGGGATTTATAACAGCCGCTGTCCTGTCTTCAGACTGACAGCTATCGGGTGGGTTTAGTAAGCACAGTTTCTTGCACTAAAAAAAGAATAGGTCCGCATGTGGGCTGTCAGTCTGAAGACAGGACAGCGGCACTTTGTTTCTTTTCTAACACGATTGGATTGCAGGGGCGTAGTATAAAACGAGACGTTTGGATCATTTGCAGAGCATCGGTCTGAAAGACCGAAAGATAATAGCCCGGGATGAAGTCCCGGGCCATTATATAAGGTGGTTCAAGCTCTGTAAGAGCGAAAGATACACTGGTAATCTGCCTTAGAAAAAAACACTCATTTCCTTCTGGTACTGCTTTGCAGCCTCGTGTGCCTTATCAGCAAAATCTTCCTTGCCCGATACATAAATAACCCCGCGCGATACATTGATGAGCAGGCCGGCATCATCGTTCATGGCATTGCGGCATACAGTGTCCACATCGCCGCCCTGTGCGCCTACGCCCGGCACCAGGAAGAAGTGTTTGGGCAGCAACTGCCTTACTTCCTGCAATTGCTCTTTGCGGGTAGCACCTATCACGAACATGATGTTGTCAGGCGTTCCCCACGATGCTACGGTTTTCAGTACACGCTGGTACATCATCTCTTTGCCGCTGGGCTGCAGCTGGAAGTCGGCACTGCCGGCATTGCTGGTAAGACCCAGCACAATGGCCCATTTATCTTCAAAACCCAGGAAGGGCTGTACACTGTCGCTGCCCATATAAGGGGCCACGGTCACACTGTCAAAAGGGTAGGTGTGGAAGAACGTACGCGCATACTGTTCAGACGTATTGCCTATATCGCCGCGCTTGGCATCGGCTATGGTAAAGATATCTTTGGGGATGTAGTTGAGCGTTTTCTCCATGCTTATCCAGCCCTTTATGCCCTGCGCTTCGTAGAAAGCAGTGTTCAGCTTGTACGATACAGCAAAGTCTTTGGTAGCATCAATGATGGCTTTGTTGAACGCAAAAACAGGATCTTCATCGTTGAGCAGGTGTACCGGTATTTTAGAAAGGTCTGTATCCAGCCCTACACACAATACCGATCTTTTACCGAAGATGTTGTCTTTAAGTTGTTGCCTGTTCATTTGTTTGCGTTGTGGCGGCAAAGGTATTTACATTTTCCACGTAATGGTATTGCCGCTTACCTGTTCGTCCTCATCGTAGCCGGGGTTCGCTACGTCGTTTATCTTTACCTTGTTCTTTTCGGCAGGCATGCTGATGCCCGATACATTCAGCATATGGCGCTGTTCTATGGTATCTATGGCAGCCATGCGCTCCAGGTGCATGCCCAGTATCACCTTTATGTCTTTGCCTGCATCGTGCAGTATCTCGTTCTTCAGCCTTATAGCGCGCGCCATGCGGCCTATGGCCAGGAACAGGATAACGGCCAGCCCGGTAATGCCCAGCCCTGCCAGCAGGAAATTATTCACATTAACACTACCCAGCTTATTGCCTATCTCTTGCGAGTGGTAAATAGCGTTACCTACATTGAAGGGATAGATCTGCGGCATCATCACCATAAAGGCAATACCGCCCAGGAACAATGCATAACACAATATCTCGGTAATGATGAGCGTGCTGGTGCTGATGAGCCTTTGTGCGGCGGGTTTGCGCAGGGCTGTACCCAGCGGATCAAGCATTTCCATCTGTTCCCTGATCATGATGCACTCTTCCCTGAACTCCTGCAACAGGTCATCTTTCAATGTGGTCAATGCCATTATATGGTTTATTGATTTATCGCAAATATAACGGCAGGGTAGGGTGAGCAGGCAGAGAGAATTTCCACAGGTGTGGGAAAATCAATGCCCCACTATCAAATGAACACTTGCCGTAGCTTAACTTTATGTACCCAGAACGTTTCTGTCCTCGCCGTGTCTCTCAGTCCGTTGGCGTTGCGGGTAGTGAGGACTGGACACACAGTACAGATAACATTTGAATGAAAATGAAAATAAAATCGACTATTATCAGTGCTTTAATTATGCTTGTTTGTCAGCATGCTTATTGTCAAAGCAACGAAAAAGAGATTTTAGTAGCGCTTTCAAAAATAAATGCCTTAAGAAAGGTGTCTGGTTTAGACAGTGTGACTCTATCCAAAAAGTTGAGCGATGGTTGCAGTAAACATGCGAGGTATTTAATATTAAATAGATCTAACGGCATCACGGAGGGACTGGAAGCTCATAAAGAATATAAAGAGTTTAAAGGATACTCAATTATTGGCGAAATTGCCGGAAAACATTCTGTCATCTCTTTTGAAAATCCGGTTTATGCGATTGACCAATTCACAAATTCGTTTTATCATCGAATACCATTGCTTCAGCCAAATTTAAAGGAGGTGGGGATTGGATATGAAAAAGACGAAAAAATGTCAATTACTGTTGTTGATTGTTCTAGTAGTATGGATTACAGTGATACCAATTTGATGCCTATTATTTTTTATCCCACTGTAGATCAGAAAAATGTTGCTGTAGTACTATGTGACGAATATCCTGATCCTATTGATCGTTCATTAAGGGATTCTTATGCGGCTGGTTTGCCAATCACTATTTTTTTTAGTAACAACCAAACTATAACTGAAGTTAAATTTTCTTTATTAGAAAAAGGATTTGAAGAAATTAAATGCTTTGTTTCTACCCCTGAGTCTCCGGCAACTGATTTTTCACAATGGAATACTGTATGTGCTATACCCACATCGCCACTAAATTCGAACACTGCTTATACTGTGAATTTTTCTTGTAAAATTGATGGTGTGGTGTATAGTAAAACATATACATTTATAACAACCTTAGACGAGTAAGCTTTCAAAAATGGCACTTCAGCCAGGCGCAGCCAGTACGTTTGGCGTAGCTTATAGCTACTGTTGTCCGGGGAAAATGTATTTAGGGTAAAAAGCAATGATAACTCTACTGACCAGTAGACGTTTTACAGTTGTTTAGTGAAGGTAGCCCCCCCTTAAGTTGGAAATAATGATTGTTGAATGTGATTGTTAGGGTCAG